>NZ_JBKQOI010000101.1:0-3533 GCF_052145595.1 Mycobacterium sp.
TGGCGTGCACATCATCAACGCGCCGGACGTCGGCGTGCAGAGCGATAGCCCGACGACCCAGCGCCTCGATCTCCTTGACGGTCTGCGCGGTGAACTCGTCGGCGATGTCGACAACCGCGACGTGGGCGCCCGCTTTGGCCAGGGTGATCGCCGTCGCCTTCGGGATACCGCCGGCGCCGCCGGTGACCAGCGCCACCGCATCGGTCAGACCCAACAACTCCGCGGCGTGATCCGTGGTCATGGATGCACCTTTTTCTCAACCGCATTGGCGAGAAGCTCGCGGCGCAACACCTTGCCGGTCGCCGTGTAGGGTAGCTCCGATCGGAAGATCACCTCGTCAGGCGTGCGCGACGACCGCAACCGCGCCCTCACGAACGCGCGCAGATCTTCCGGATCGGGGTCGGCGCCGACCGCAGCGACGATCACCGCGACGATCCGTTCGCCCCACTCCTCATCGGGCGCACCGAGAACCGCGACCTGATCGACCGCAGGATGTTCGACCAGGACGTCCTCGACCTCTGCTGGCGCGATGTTCTCGCCTCCACGGATGATTGTGTCGTCGGCGCGTCCGTCGACGAACAGGTAGCCGTCGGCGTCGAGGCGGCCGCGGTCGCGAGTAGGGAACCACCTCTCGTCGTCGAGAACAGAACCGATGCCGTGGTATTCGCCTGACACTTGTGCACCCCGGACCCAGATCTCCCCCGTCTCGCCCGGGGCAAGCGGTTCGCCACGATCCCCGCGGACCTCGCACTGCACTCCGGGAACCATGCGGCCCACCGAACCGAGCCGCGCGACCGCCACCGGGTCATCGGCCAGCGCCGCGCGGTGGTCCTCCGGCCCCAACACCGCAATGGTGGAACTGGTTTCGGTAAGTCCGTACGCGTTGACGAAATCAACGCGCGGGAATGCGGCCAGCGCGGCGCGCAGTACGGCCGACGGCATCCGGGCGCCGCCGTACGCGATCGAGCGCAGCGCCGGGACGTCCGCGATGGCGCCGTCGAGTTCTGCGACGATGCGAGCCAGCATGGTCGGCACGACCATCGCGTGCGTCACCCAGTCGTCTCGGACAAGATCAAGCCACCCGCGCGGGCTGAAGTCCGGCAGATACGTCATCCGCCGACTGGCGTACAGATTGCTTAGCACTGAACCGACACCGGCGATGTGGTAGGGCGGCACGCTGACCAGGACCGCATCGTCCTCGCCGGCGGAGCCGAACTCTACGGTCTCCAGCACGTAGCTCAGCAGGTGGGAGTGCCGCAGCACCACGCCTTTTGGCTTCGAGGTGGTGCCGCTGGTGAACAGCATCACGGCCGGGTCGCTGTCGTCGACCGCAACGGGTGCCGCGGGTTCGGTGCCTAGCGCCAGGGTCAGCCAGTCCTCCGACAGCGCTGCGGCCGGCACCGCTTCGGCGAACGCGCGATCGGCCACCACGTAGGGCCGGTCCATCTCGGCGATCAACGCGTTCAGCTGGCCCGCCGAGAGCCGATAGTTCAGCGGTGTCAACGGAATTCCGGCCCGCGCCGCCGCGAACATCAAGGCGGGCAGGACTGGGCCGTTCAATCCGACGTAGGCGACGCTGCGTACACCCGCCCCGCGCAGCACGGCGGCGCCGCCAGCCGCGCCTCGGTCGAGCTCGGCCAAGGTGAGCCCTTCGGCACGTCCGCCAAGGGCGACCCTATCGGGCAGCGCACCGCAGGCCATGTCGAGGATGAGATCAATTCCCATGGCTACCTTCCGGTTCGGGCTCGACGTATGGCAAGGTGACCGCGCCCATGTCGTGAAACGCGACCCGCACCCGAAGTCCCACCCGCACACCCTCGACTCGGCAGCCGATCAAGTTGGTCAGAAGCGTGAAGCCCTCGTCGAATGCCACGATCACGACTGCGTAGGGCACAGTGAAGTCCGGTGTCTGCGGCCGCCATACGACGGTGTGGCTGTACACCTCGCCGTGGCCGTCGCTGACCTGCCAGACGAGGCCGTCGGCGCCACACGCCCTGCACGCCCACGCGGGGTCGAACTCGGCGTGCCCGCATGATGGGCACCGCTGGTAGCGCAGTTCTTTGGCGGCACAGCCATCCCAGAATGGCTGAGACACCGGTGTGGGCTCAGGCAGCGGAATACCGGGCCGCTGCGGCTCCAGGACTGTCGTCACGGGCGCTCACTCCCCAGCAACACGAGATCGGTGAACAGCGCTCCTGCGCCACCGTTGCTGCACAGCGCTACCTGGGCATCGGGGACCTGGCGGCTGCGGCATTGCTTCTGCAGCTGGTGCACACCGCGCGCGACCCGCTGGGTCAGCTGCACGACGCCGCCGCCATGGCTGTAGGACATCAAACCGCCGTCCGTCGTGATCGGGAATTGGCCGTCCGGCCCGATCCGGCCATCCATGATGAAGTCGCCGCCTTCGCCCTCCCCGCAGAACTCGAAAGCCTCGAATTGCCGCATGATTTCGAACGAGAACGGGTCGTACAGCTCGCAGACGTCCACGTCGGCGGGCCGCAGTCCCGCCATGGCAAAGGCGTTTCGGGCCGCGCGGCGGCCCACGTAGCCGTTCGGGATGTCGCTGCTGCGCCCGGTGAGGTCCCAACTCGGAGCGTGGCGGTAGGCGGGCCCAAGGGAGTCCAGTCCGCCGCCCAGGATGTACACGGCGCTGCCGGGGAAATCCGCGGCCCGTTCCGCGGTGGTGATCAGCAGGCCGCAACCGCCTTCGGAAGTCGTCGCACAGTCGAGCAGGCGGAATGGCTCGGTGACCATTCGCGATGACAGCACATCTGCCGGGGTGAAGGGGCCGCGGCCGTGATAGACCGCATCGGGGTTGACGTGCCCGTTATTGCGAATGGTGGCGGCCACCTCGGCCATTTGGAGGGCCATCTGCTCCTCGGAGGTGCCGTAACGATGCATGTGGCGCCTGGCGATCAAAGCGAATTCCGCTGCGGTATAAAGGCCGAACGGCACCACAAACTCGTTGGCAGGCCGTGTCCAGGGCGCGGTCGCGGTTCGCTGGGTATAGACCCCCGCCTCGCCGTCGGCCAGCAACACGGTATGCGCAAGGCCCGTCGCGACCAGGCTGGCCGCCTGGAGAACACCGGCGATCCCGCCCTTGGAGTTGGAGTTCCAGACCGGTCCGATGCCCAGTGCATAGATCAGTTCGGGGGCGTGCTTGCTGAACACGGCGTCGACTTCGGTGGCCGCCACATTGGCTTCGGCGAGTACGCCGCGCGCCGCGGCGAGCGTGATGGAGAACGCAGTGTGGCCTTCGAGCACCCGCGCTTGCAGGGTGTTGTATGCGGCGACGATGGCGACGTCACGAAAAGGATGCTGACTCATAAGTTATCCGGTCGTTCGCCGACGACACCGGAGCGCCTCAGCTCGGCGATCCACTCCGGAGTGAACCCTGCGACGCCGCGCAGTACCTCGTCGTTGTGTTGTCCGAGGGTGGGGGCCGGCCGCGTGAACCACGGCCGGCGACGGCCGGCCAGCCGCATCGGCAGACCCGGCAACCTGTGCGTACCGGCGATCGGGTGGTCGATGGT
>NZ_JBKQOI010000102.1:0-20365 GCF_052145595.1 Mycobacterium sp.
TCGATGGGCGCAGAGCAGGCCGGCATGGAGGATGCACGCTTCGTCCGTTTCATCGACGACGACGGCTCCATCACTTTCTATGCCACCTACACGGCCTACAGCGGATCCCACATCAGCCAGCAACTCCTCGAGACCACAGATTTCCAGTCCTTCACCTCCGCACCGATCGTCGGACGCGCCGCTGCTAACAAGGGTCTGGCGCTGTTTCCTCGCCGGATTGGCGGTCGCTTCGCCGCCATGTCGAGATCAGATCGCGAATCGAATACGGTTGCCCACTCCGATCATCTGTCCGTTTGGACGAGTGCGGCTCCCTGTCAGAGCCCGACTCGAGCCTGGGAGGTGCTGCAACTCGGGAACTGCGGTTCGCCCATCGAAACCGATGCCGGGTGGCTGGTGCTGACCCACGGCGTCGGCCCGATGCGCACCTACCGCATCGGGGCGATTTTGCTTGATCTCGACGATCCGACACGGATCCTTAGTCAGCTACCGCAACCGCTACTGAGCCCCGCTACTGATGAGCAGGACGGCTACGTGCCCAATGTTGTCTACTCCTGCGGCGCACTGGTCCACGCCGACACCCTGGTGCTGCCGTACGGCATCAGCGACGCCGGCATCGGTATCGCCACCGTGCCGCTACCCGAACTCCTTGCAGCCCTGAGCCGCTGAGACCCGAGACATTCAACTTGTACCTCTGCGCGTCTACAACGTAGGCCCAGCAATGTCGACAGGCTCCCCTGTAGTGTGCTTGATTGCGGATCTACCGGAGACCGGTCATCGGCAGAGTCCACCTGGAATTGTCGCCGGGATCAAGATATTTCCGTCTGTTCCCGGGAAATCGGATTCGACGACGGCGCGACGACGACACGCGTGGGGACAAACCCCGAGTGCATGCGTGCACGCCCTTCAGTCAAACGTGCCCAACCCTTCAGTCAAGGAGAACGACCACGCTGAAATCTGACGTCGAACAACGAGATGCCTTCGGCGAGCACGTGCTTCACGTCGGTTCGGGTTTCAAAGCGATTCCGGGCTAGGCCGGGTCGGTCAGGTCGGCGATTCTCTCAGCTGAGATCAAAGCCGATACCTCGAACAGGTGCACGTCAGGGGGATGGTGTCGGGGGCGAGTCCCCCACGACCACGAGCCGCCGACTTCATGCCTACGAGACGGGTGAGTCAGCGACCCGCGCGGTAGCAGGGCGAGGATCAGATAACGGCGCGGGCCAAGGAATCAGAACGATTTTGCCGCCGAGTCCGCCGGCGTCGATGCGAGTGTGGACTTCGCGCGCGGCTGCCAGGGGGAGGCGATCGATGACGACGGGATGGATGACGCCGTCGCGCAGTAGGCCAAACAGTGTGGCCATGTCGGCCTTGAACTCTTCCGGTTGCTTCGTTCGTCGCGCGGTGATGCTGTACCACACCGCCCGTCGACCGCCGAACAGGAACCTGAACGCGCCCCAGAGGTGGAGCCTGGCCAAGCCCAGTCCGGCCGAGAGCAGGCCTTCGCGCCCGTCAGCCATGGTCTGCGACCCGTAGCCGACCAGCAGACCACCGGATGCCAGACAGGCGAACGAGCGAGCGAAATGGGCGCCGCCGATTGCGTCGAAGGCGGCGTCCACCCCGGTGCGGCCTTTGTGCGTATTGGCCTGTGCGGCGGTGAGCTGGCGCACTGCTTCGACGAAGTCGCCGTCGCGATAGTCGATTGCCTTGGCACCAAAGCTTTCAACCACGGTCATGTTCGCGGCAGAGCAGGTACCGATGGCTTTCAGTCCAAAATGCCGCGCCAGATCGAGCAGCGCCGTGCCGACCGTGCCCGAGGCCCCGATCGCAAGGATCGTCGCACCCGGCGACAGCTTGCGGTAGCGGGTGAGCATCTGGAAGGCGGTTAGGTAGGCCAGCGGGATACAGACCGCCTCGGCGGCATCGACGCCATCGGGGACGGGCACCAGGAACCGCGCCGGCCGAATTGCGTACTGGGTGTAGCCGCCGACCACACACAGATCGGCCACCATCTGGCCCTCGTGCAGGCCGGCCACGCCGGGACCGACTTTATCGACGATTCCCACGATGTCGTATCCGGGGGTGAACGGCAGCGGCCCCTTGTAATCCGGGTAGCGGCCGCGCCGAATGAAGATGTCCGTGAAGCCGGTGCCGGCGGCCAGAACCTTGATGCGGACCTCGTCGGGACCGGGGTCGGGAATAGTCGGTTGTTCTGTCAGTTCCATCACCTCAGGGCCGCCGAACCGCGAGATAGAAACATTTTGCCAAGTCATCCCCTAACCGTAGACCTAAAACCTCACGACGAGGATTTTCGTGACTATGTCACTGACCGCTGAGTTTGCTGACACGCCGGATGCGCGTCTATGCGTACATCCGACCCGGTGCGCGCTGGCGCGCACGCTCTCAGCGGACCGTTGCCGCCGATGTGTCCGCGTTGCACGAGTGCTTGTGCACCGCGGTCATTCGGCAAGCTGGTTAACGATGCCGGCGAAGATCTTGGGCAGCGCCGTCGCGGCTGGCACGATGCGCGAGCGCACGGGTGCGTACGCGCTGGCCTTTAGCAGACCCGCCGTCAGCAGGCGATAGCGGCGCGACATCTTGCGCCACTGGTGCTCGTAGTCAGCTGGCCGGTCGGCAATAACGCAGCCCACCAGCAACTCGGCGGCACCGAACGCTATGCCCAGACCTTCGCCGGTTAGCGCGTCGACGTATAAGTATCGCTGAGTCCGAAGCGTTCGTGCAGCCAGACCAAAGGTTTGGGCGCCCACCAGTTCCACGTGCCCAGCAGGTGAATGAATGCCGGCACCAAGACCATCCGCACTAGCGTGGCGTCGACCAACACGGCCAGCGTCAGGCCCAGGCCGAACATCCGCATGAACGACACATGCGCGGCGGTCAGCGCCGCGAACGAGATCGACATCACCAGCGCGGCCGCCGTGATTACCCGACCGGTGCGGGCCAGGCCCAGGGCGATGCTCTCGTCGTTGTCGGCGCGGGTGCGCCCCGACGCGAGCCAGAATTCGCGGATCCGGGAGACCAGGAAAACCTCGTAGTCCATGGACAAGCCGAAGGCGATGCAGAACAGCAGCACCGGTATGTTGGCGACCAGCGTTCCGGTGGATGTCGTCCCGAGCGCGCCCAGATGACCGTCCTGGAATATCCACACCATCGCGCCGAACGCGGCGGTCAGCGAGAACACGCTGAGCACCAGAGCCTTCAGGGGCAACACCACGCTGCCGGTGAGCAGGAATAGCAGCCCGAACATGATCACGGCGATCAGCCCGAGCACCAGTGGCAGCCGCGACGTGATGGAGTCGACGCTGTCGCGGTTGATCTGCGCGGACCCGGTCATCTCGACCGGCCTGCCGCCGGGGCCGGCCACTGCGTGCAGGCGGTCGAGTTGAGCCCCCGATTTGTCGGAGAACAGCGGGGCCGTGCTGGCGACGGTCAGAAACGCACTGCC
Source organism: Mycobacterium sp. (assembly GCF_052145595.1). Classification (GTDB taxonomy): domain Bacteria; phylum Actinomycetota; class Actinomycetes; order Mycobacteriales; family Mycobacteriaceae; genus Mycobacterium. The sequence continues at coordinate 3,458 of NZ_JBKQOI010000102.1, forward strand.
CTGTGCCTCGCCGGTTGCCGCTGACGGCGGTCCGACGCGAGCACCGGCGACGAACGTACCCGTCGGAGCGGACACCGCCGTGACGTCAGGCACGCGGGACAGTTCGGCGGCGTATCGCTCCATGTCGGTTGGCCCCACGCCGTTGGTGTCCGGCACGACAACAGTGACCGCGGTCGCGGAGTTGTTGGCGAAGTCGTTGCGCAATTGATCGCCCACCTGGTGGGCCGAGGCGGACCTGGGCAGCACGCGGTCATCGGGCAAACCCCACCTCACGCCCAGGAAGGGCGTACCGAGCAGCACCAGCAGCGCGATGACGGCCAGGCTGATCGGAACCGCTCGGCGCATGACCACCTTCGTCGAGCGGTACCAGAACTCTTGCTCGATGGGGCGCGGGACCGGCTCGGGCCGTCTCAGTAGCCGCCGGGCGAGCCGGTGCACGTCCAGCGAGTCCAACCTGTCGCCCAAAAGCACGATGGTCGCGGGAGTTACCACCACCGCGGCGAGCGCAGCGAACCCGACGGTGGCGATACCCGCGTACGCGAACGACTTGAGGAAGTACATCGGGAACAGGATCATCGCGGCCATGGACAGCGCGACGGTGGTGGCGGAGAACAACACCGTGCGCCCCGCTGTCGTCATGGTGTGTACGAGCGCATCGTCTCGGCTCGCGCCGCCGGCAAGCTCGTCGCGGAAGCGGCTGATGATCAGCAACGTGTAGTCAATCGCCAGCGCCAGGCCCATCGCGGTGCTCAGGTTGAGCGCGAAGATCGACACGTCGGTGCCCAACGCGATCACGTGTAGTACCGCCATCGACCCCAGAATCGCCATCCCGCCGATCGCGATCGGCACTGCGGCGGCCAGCAGCCCGCTGAATACCCAAATCAACACGATGAAGCTGAGCGGAATGGCGATCACTTCCACCAGCAGTAGGTCGCGCTGCGATAGCTCGGTGATCTGCCGGTTCACCATAGCGAGCCCGCCCGAGCGGACGGTGACCCCGTCGCGGTCGTGCGCCACCTGGTCAGACAGCGTATCGGCGTATTTCTGCGCATTGATCTTCCCACCGGTGATGCCGGCGACGATCAGCCCGCACTTGCCGTCCCTGCTGACCAGCTCAGTCGCAGCCTCCGGTGACACGGTCCATGCCGAGGCCACGCTCGGGACATGCGGTGACCGGCTCAGTTGACCGGCGATGTCGGTGCCTGCCGCGCGGGCCGGACCGCTCGCGAAACCATTCGGCGCACAGACGGTGATCAGCAGCTGCAGGTCCCCTTGGCTGAACTTGTCAGTCAACAGCTGCGTCGCCCTGGCTGATTCAGAGGTCGGGTCCTGGAACCCGCCGACGGACAGGCTCCTGGCGACGGGGATGCCGAAGATGCCCGCAGCTACCATCACCAGCGCTGCGGCTGCGATGATCCGCCGTGGTGCGGCGATGGCCAGTCGTGCGATTCGTTGTAGGACGTCGCGACCTTCCGCCGATTGATCGGGATAGTGCGGCTAACTCATCAACGATAAGCCAAGGGTTGTCAACGTGTCCCTTCTACCGCGATTAACGTTCATGCGAGAGTCCTGCACCTCCCCATCGTTAATGTCCGGTCGCGTCGGTGCGACTAGAGGGAACGCACGCCGTGCAAAGCGTCTGTCGCACAGGAGAATACGGCGAAGGGCTTGACGCGGTCGGATCGAATGACTCCTGAAACACGTGCGCAGGGTACTCAGTCCCATGGATTGATGCGTCGACCACGAACCTGGCCGGCCAACCCACGGTGCGTTGCCACACACGCCGACGGATGGGCGACGCAGCAAAGTAGGCGACCGGCGGGGTGATAGCGCCGCGATGGTCCACCGACCACTCGGGCTGGCCGCTGGAGTGGCCCACCTACTCGCTCTTCGCGGTTTTTGTGGCTAACCGTCGTGGCTTGCCGCCGATGGTGGCCGATTGTCGATAGTGGCCGTCAGCGAGGTCGTGGTACCAGGTCGATTCCCCCGGCGCCGGCAGCCCGGCCTCTTGCAGTGCGGTCGACAGCGGGCGGTAGGAGGGCGTGAGCGGTATGTGGTCAACGATCTGGACGACGGCGGGACGCTGGTCCCGGGGGAGACCACACAACGCGGTGGTCAAGCTGGCCGCGGTGAGGATGCCGTCTTTGCCAAGCGTCACCGCCGCGACCGCGACGTCGTGCGTGTCGGTCGCAACGGGATAGACGACGGCCAGGTCGACCGCGGTGAGGTCGCCGAGGGCGTCGCAAATCGGCTGGCAGAACACCGGTCCGCGCACCGACTGGATCACGGTGTTCCTGTTGTCAACGAACCAGTAGTCGCCGTCGCTGTCGCGGCGAAACAGGTGGTCCGTGGTGATCCACATGTCGCCCTTCGCGAATACCGAGCGCATCGACACGTGTGCGGCATCGAGTCCGGAGCGCGGCTTGGCGAGCAGCACGCCCACCTCGTCGTCCGCGCATGGGCGCACGAAACCGTGGTCATCCTCAATGAACTTGCCTGTCGCGGAGTCGTAGCTGGCGAGCCGAATCTCGGTGCTGCCCGGCAGCGGCCGACCCTTGGCCCCGCTCTTCGTACCGGCGACATTGGCCAGTACCGCGTCCCCCTCGGTGGAGGCATAGAATTCCAGCACTCGGGCAGGGGCGAATCGGTCGGTGACCTTGTGCCACAATCCGATCGGCATTCCGGCGCCGATGAACAGGCGGACCGGATGATGTTCCTGAAGCTCGGGCGACGTGGCCTCCACCAGTTCGAGCAGCATGGCCCAGGTGTAGGTCACTACCGTGACCCCGTAACGGTGGATCTCTTCGGCGAACCGCGTTGGGTCGACGCCTCGGGTCAAGGCGATGCGCGACCCGCCGGCGACCGCGCCGCCGAGGCCGACCATCAGACCCGAGGGATGGTGCAGCGGCGTCAGGCAATAGATCGTGTCACCGCGGCCGAGCGCGGCGGCAGTGGCCGTGCCGTAGGCCGACAGCGCCCACCGATGATTGGTGACCTCTTTGACCACCCGGCGCCCTCCCGTCGTGCTGAAGAACACGAAGGCGAGATCACTTGCCCGGCCTGGGTTCGGCCGATACCACTGCGGCAGCCGTGCACTGGACAGGGCGACGCGGTCCAGCTCGACGACCCGGTCCGACTCCGCCTGGCGGAGGTCTCCCGTGGTAACGCCGCGACCGAGGACGAGCGCCCTGGCGCCGGCCGCGGTGGCCGCAGCCAGATGGTATGGGTCCGTGATGATCTCGGCCACCTCGCACAATTGGACGGCGGCGGCGAGGTCGTCGTCTGGGGGTAGCAGTACCGCCACCGCGCCGAGCCGGGACAATGCCGCGATTGCGGTCACGGCGCTCGGGCTGGTGTCCATCAATACACCGATGTGAGCTCCCTGACGGATGCCGGCGGCGATGAGGCCGCGCACAGCGTCATCGATGCGGTGATCAACCGCCGCATTGGTGTGGACCCGGTCCTCGAAGAGGAAGCATTCTTCCTCGGGTGCTTTTTTGGCCTGTTCGGCCATCAACCCGCCCAACGACACCCGGGTATGGGGCTGTAGCCGCCCGAGGTGAGTGAGCCGGGGCAGGGTACGCACTGCCTCTCCTGCGATCTCCCTGCCGCTGCGCGCCGCCCCCACCGCGGCGTCGGCCAACCCCAGGCTCACCCCGATGCCCAGTTCGGCAAGCGCACCCGCCGAATGACCGATACGCGACGACAGCCCGACAGCGCCGTCGATCCCGACGCTGGGGTCGGCGTCCATTGCATGCACGCCGCCGGGCCTGGGCCCTCGGCCGTCCTGCCATAGCACCCATTGACCGACGGTGGGCCAGGTCTGCGTGGCGGCGGTCGATCCGACAACGAGCCCGAAGTGACCTGCCCGCAACAGCACCTCGGACACCTCGGAGCGAGGCGCGGCCCGCCGGATTCCTCGAACGGACGCGGGCTGGCCGATGTCGTCGATCTCGCCGATGAAAGCAAGGACCGGACAGGTGATTTCAGCGAGCGTTATCAACGTGCCATCGATCACGGCGCCCCCGGCCATCATGCGGTTATGGACGACGAACTGCCGCAACAGTTCGGCGACCGCGGGACCCGACCATGCCACCCAGCCCTCCACCTCCAGGAAGAGGCGTTGCTGTTCCCTGGGCAGCAACGCTTCTCGGTCATGGAGTTGCCGTAGAAAGTCCCATCTTGCCCGGACCGTCTTGATCGGGTCCAGAAGTTGAAACCCGGTACGGGCCATCCATCCGGGTACGGAGAGACGGTTGAAGACGTGGTCGGCGACCAGCTGGGCGCCGCGGCCCGCCAGGGCCGCGGGAATTCCGAACGGCAGACCGCTGAGCGAGTCGACGGCGGCACCGAATGTGATCACGCTTGCCAGGCCCTCGGAACGTCGGTAGGCCGCGGTTTGATAACAGAACATGCCGCCCTGCGAGTAGCCCGCCAGATGCACCTTGCGGCCGGTGTGTGCGTGTACCGAGTCGATGACCCCGCTCAGCGCGACGACGTGGTCGCTCAACGTGCGTTCGAGCCCACCGGTTTCCCGGTCCGGTGAGCCGAAGTCCACCACCCACGGGTCCACACCGAGATCATGCAGGACTCCGACCGCGCCCTGGTCTCGGGTGACGTCAAACACGTTGGCCGACATCATCATCGGCGGCACAAGTATTACCGGCGGCCGTGACGGATCATTCGCCGTGTCGGGGAAGTACCGTCGTAGCCGGTACATGTCGCACCGCTCCACGATCTGAAACGGGGACGGACGGTATCCAGTCTTCAGGCCACCGAACCGCAGCACCTCGGCACCGTTCTGCACGGTCGCTATCACCCGGTTCGCGGGACCGGCTATAAGGTCGCTACCCCATGTCACGGATACCACACGTCACGCCGACACTCCCGCTGGTCACACATCGGCTGACGTCATGAAATCAACACTACGCGCAGCGAGGGTGCCGGCGCGCCGGGTCCACCGATCTGGCGCATTGATGCACCCGGATCCCCGAGTGACCGTTGACACGCCGGCTCGTAGTCGAGACGACCGCAGTGCGGCCATCCGGGAAGCTCCCGGTGGTCTGTTCAGGTGAGGCGACGGGCTCATGTTGCATCTTTTGCCATATCCATGACAGCGGCGCTCGCCCTGCCCGTTCCTGTCCTCAGCCGCGCCCAATCCGATGAACCAGCTTGTGGCCGAATACTTCCGCGAAGGAATGCAGACGAATCGGATCCATCCGCCGACGAGGCGGCCGCGTCGTAGAGGTTGAACGTCTTCACCCCCAACGTTTAGAGCATGATCAACCCATCGGGGCCAGGCGACACTAGCTATTTGACACGGCGCGATCGATCGCTGACGAGGGGAGGGGCACCTCGGCGACGAGATTCTGCAGGTCGGAATTGCGGGCGCCGAGCAGGTTGACAGCAAAACGTCGCAGCCGTTTCATGACGTATTGTGCTTCGACGTGCTTGTCGGGGTTGGGTGCTCGGGAACAGCCAACGACTGGCCGCGCTGTCGCGGGTAATGCGGAGGTTAGACCGGTTGTGCAGGCGGAATCTAAGCAGCCGGCGAACGGTTGAGGCACTGGGATCGGCTCAGCGCCAAGGGATATACGCAACTCCTGCGGTGTCAGGATGATGGTGGTCGTCTTCAGCGCGGCGATCCGCATGACTGGCTGGGCGTACAGCAGCATCAATGTAGACGGTCGCGGGGGTGGGGCAGTGAGCGGTGGGGGCGGCGCGCGCTGGACTCGACGGTGCTCAACGATGCGGTCGCCACCCAAGGACACGATCACCCAGCTCGCAGTGTGCTTGCTTCAGCAAGCAGAACCGCCACCGGCCCCGGGAGTTCGGCATACGTGAATCGGACGGCGCTCCTGACGAAAAGGAGCACCGTCCGGAGCACCAATCACCTGGTGACCAAGCGTCCATGATGGTGCGGTGAAATGTGGCCTCGGCATCAGGAGACATTTTCTTGCCTGACGCAAGCCCACCGCACTGTGCCCAGTTGATGGGCCTTGCTTTGCGTGGGTGCCTAGCGTTCGTGCCCGGCGCCACAGCCGAGAGGAGGAATCTTCTCTTCCGGTCCGACCTTGGTCTGCCGTGGATCCGTACTCTAACGCTACACCTATCCAGGTAAAGCAACAGTAAAATAGTGAAATGAGTTGGGCCGAGCGTTCAACGGGCATCTCGCCGACTATCACCAATTCCTGTCCGCGCACATGTTCGGCCGGATCGACAGCATCGACGCCGATATCGCCCGACATCGACGAGCAGATCGAGGCCGACCTGACCTGTCTTCACCTGACGGGGGTCCAGGCGGGTCATGCTGGCGGGCCTTGGCAATTGGTGATGCCCATTTCACATCTAATGCGCCAACAACACCCGGAGTTCTTTACCGAGGCCCATCGGCCTCCACGCTCGAGAAGCTCGTCACAGTCACAGTCACAGTCACAGCCGCGTCGTTGGCCGCCGGAATATGGCAGCTAAGCGGCTCAAGGCAATATGTACCCCGCCCGGGCGCCACCTACCCATCGCGACGTATCGTCGGCGGAGCAGATTCGACACGAAACATATTGGGGCAAGGACTAATTCACAGGATCAACGTTGAGTCCCCAACTCGGGTGGTGGGAAATACAGGTCTGGCGTTTTGATGCCGTGGCTGTCCCGCCAATGCGGCTTGAGAACGATACGGCCCTCAGAGATCAATCCGAGTCCGCGAGCACGGGCGACCGCATCGCCGCGATGACCGAGGGACCGGGGTGGACGTGACACGATCTAGATGCTGTGCAACCGCCTGACGAAGGAGTGGGAATGAAAAAGGACCAAGCTGACGAATTTGAACGGGAACTGATGCAGCCGCTCGCACAGGCCCTCCGCACGAGGCTTGGTGGTGTAGGGGAGGTCCACGTCAACAATGAGCCGCACCTGATGACCGGTGATAGGGTCGAGTACGCCACGTGGCTCGAAGTCGTGCTCAAGGATGCACGAACCGAAGTCATCTTTCGGCCCCTCAGCCGCGAAGACTTCTCTGCCATCTGGCAATGGGGAAAGAGCGGCCGATTCATCTTCCCGATTTCACAAGGCGACGCCAATGCCGGCGACAGCGCCCGAGCGTCCATTGACGCTGTCGCCGAACGCATCTGCCAAACCGCGAGTATGTGGCATGAGGAACCGCCCGAGTCGTTTGGCTGGCCCTCGAGCATCTCGTGAACGGTCTGAGCCTGCGGATGCAGCATGGGAACCGAGCCCGCAACGTGGAAGCGGCCCCTCTTGTTAACGGGCAAAACAGCCTCCGAACCGGTGCGGCGGGTTACCACGCGGCGAACTCAGCGTGATCGAGTGGCACCCCGGCGGTATGCCGCCGACCAGGTCCAGGCCTGTCACCAGGAGCATCGACGCGGTGGCAATCGGCTGAGACTTAAAGTACCGGCGGGCCGCGTTGGTCAGCTGCTCGTCATCGGTGGCGATCAGGTCGTAGGCTGTCACGCCACCGGCCAATGCCACCCTCGCTCGGTCTGAGTCGCGCATCGTTATGCCGATCGCCCATCGCGTCCGTTCTCCCAGCGGACCGCGTAGATATCGGTGCGACACGGAAAGAGGCGCGCCTAGAATGTGACGTTGTCCTCTGAGGGCTGATCGCGTCTCCACCGGCGCGGCCGGCGTACCGGTCAGGGCCGCCTGATCGAATCCGCTTCCTTGCCGCCGCGGTCCTGTAAGGAGACATCCACAAAGGGCCTCTGGTGCCGCAGGCGCACTAGAGGCGAGGGCACCGCGCCGGGATCGTGTCCCGCTCGGTCGTCTACTCGCCCTAGCGATCGGGTGGGCGAGTGCCACGGTTCAACAGCCGCACCGATGCTATGCCTCGGCGGGGACGAGACGTGGCTGGCGGTCATCAAGAAGCGTTGAAGCGCAACACTATTCGCGAGGGACGGGCGCGAGACGTGGCTGAAGGCCATCAAGAAGCATTGAAGCGCAGCGGCCTTCACTGACCGGTGTCGCTTTGCTTCCGTTCGGGCCGCGATGCGCGTAGAATCACTTGGCATCGGCGGCATGTCGCGCGCGACCATCTCAGATCGTGTCGTCGCCGAGTCGAGACAATCGGCCGTTTCGCGGCTAAGACGGGATCGTCGCATGACATTACAAGAGGGCCGCGCTGTGTCTGGCCGGCGCCACACGGGACCCGAGAACACGCCGCGGCTCCGGTTGAAGCCGAAGGCGCCGATGAGCGGGACCGTTGACGGGGCATGGTGGCCGCGCAGTGACGACCTCACGGAGGAGCTACCAGATCTGCTGGCTGTGCTATCGGTGCGCCTGGGCGCAATTGACCGCGTGATGTACAACCTCACCGAATGGGCGAAGGCCCCGAGACGACTTCTGACCGGCGGACGAACGGTTCGCCTCGACGGATACCGCCTACAACCAGCCAACACCCTCGAAGTGCTCGGGATCGGCCGCGAGAAGATCCTTCTGCTGGTCGTTCCTCCGCACTCCGATCCGGACCATGCACACGAGACGTTGATGACCGCGGCGGCGCCAGACAACGCTTCGTCGGTCGGCGACCTGCTCGGGATCAGCGCGCCCGATCGAGAAGCTCACGGCCGGGCGGCTGCCACCGGACAGCGCTGAACTAGAGGCGCCGGAGCGGTGGATTCTCGGTCAGCCACGGCGACCGCACTGAGCGCCGCGACCGGCGAGCAGGACGGCAACCTGCCCCAATGCCGTCTACTGCTGCGGCGCACTAGTACACGCCGACACCCTGGTGCTCCCGTACGGCATCAGCGACGCCGCCATGGGTATCGCGACCGTACCGCTACCCGCACTAGGCGGCTGACAGCGCTGTCCGCTGCGTAGGAATACGTTGTTCGCTTACAACGTTGACAGGCTCTCTAGCAGGGTGTTTAATAGAGATCTACCGGAAGCCCGCCGACGGCAGCGTCCATACGAATTTGTCGTCGGGTTCGGTGTGTTTCCTGTTCTACCCCGGAAATCGGGTTCGACCACTGCACGACTCATGACACGCGTTTGGGACAAAATCCCGAACACATGCGTGCTCACCTTTCAGTCAAAGGGGAACGACCATGATGAAAAAGCACAACCGCGTTCTGGCTCTCGCAGAGGCCCCGACGGGTAAATCCGACAACGAGCAACGAGATATCTTCGGAGAGCACGTGCTTCACATCGGTGCGGGTTTCGTAGCGACGGAACGGCCGCACCTGTTGGAGGCGTTGTCGACCCTCGCGCCGCACCTGGGAAGGTGGGATCCGCGTGATGTGGGTGTCGAAGTCTCGTTACAAGACCGCGGCGGCAAGGAGCAGCGCATCACTTTGCGTACGAGCTTGCCGGGCCGTGCGCCGCTAGTAGCGGTCGCTGACAACCCGGACCTGACCCGTGCGCTCTGTGAAGCAAAGCGCGAGCTAATCCGGCAGATTGAACACCAGAAATCGGCGCGCGAACCCATGAGCAACCGCCGGCTCAGGAGCAGGACCATGCGCCATCCGGCCCCGTCCACGCCGTTCGACATCGCCCAATTTGCTTCGTAGACAAACACCGAAACGCCGCGCTTCGAAACGCGAACCAGCAGTTCGCTTCTGCGGGCAGACAGAGGGAAAAATCATGACGCACATCACCGACCCGCGTGTTATCGACAACCATGCCGCCATTGACAAGTCGCCCCCAGCAGTTCCCGACACGCCGTTCTTGACCCTCGAGAACATATTCCGCGCCGGCGCACGCCGCGCCGCCAGACGCAGAGAAATACTTGCGGCACAGTCGACATGGGATTCCGAAAGCCGGGTCGAGGTCTCTGGTGTCGGGGTGCACTAGAGGTGCCGCCCAGGACGTCCTGCAAGGTCCGCCGCGGGTAGCGGTCAGACGGCCGCGTGGATTTACGTTCCAGTGTCTTCGGACGTCTGGGTTCGAGTCTCGGCTTGCGCACTGGATTGACCTTGTCTATGTCGACGCGGACGACTCCGGACGACTCCATTGCCCAGCTCGGATAACCCCTCGGGCCCAACCAGCAGCTCGCTTACGCGGGCAGATAGAAGACAAGATGACGCACATCACCGAAGCACGAGTTATCGCCAACCATGCCGCCATGGGCAGTTCAACGCCAGCAGCTACCGATCGGCCGTACCTAACCGTCGGGGAAGTCCTCCGCGCGGGCATGTGCCGCGCCGCCGGACGCAGAGAAATTGCTGCGGCGAAGTCAACGTGGGATTCCGAAGGCGGCGCGACCGATCAACGAACGACCCACGGAGAGGCTGGGACTGGGCCTCTGGTGCCACCGGCACACTAGAGGCGCTGGGCATCGCCCCGGGGCTGGTGCCGCATGGTCGGGTACCCGCCCGAGCAGTCGGACAGCCGTGCGCCGCTGTTCAACGGCCGGTCCGATGCTTCTGTTGCCGCCGTAGGCCTACGCTGAAGACAACGTTCATAATGGGTTAGGTGCTCGATGACGCAGTCAACTGGACCGTCAGGTTCCGGGCAGGTCGGCGAGCCGGACTCGGACGGGGAGGACGGGGAGGGCAGCCCAATCACCCGCGCGGCAATCTTGGCTAATGCATTCGAGATCATCGATCGTGATGGCGTTGAGGGGCTGTCGATGCGCCGCCTCGGCGAGGCGGTCGGCCGTGATCCGATGGTGCTCTATCGGCATGTGCCGAATAAGGCGGCCGTGCTCGATGGAGTGGTCGAGATGGTCTTCGAGCAATTGTCGCTGGATACCACACGCCCGGACTGGGCGGCCGCGCTGCAGGACCTCGCCCACGACTTCCGTGATTTAGCGTGCGCACATCCAAACGTGGTGCCGCTGTTGGTCACTCGTCCCCTTGCGACGCCGCTCGGGATGCGGCCACAGGGCATGCTTCGACAACTCGAAGATGTGCTCGCGCTCCTGATTGGGGCGGGCTTCAGCGGGGTCGACGCGGTGCTCGTGTACCGGGCATTGTTCGGGTTCCTGTACGGCCATATGCTCACTGAGTTGCAGGAGGTCGTCGAACGCCCCGAGGAGACCGACGATGTGTTGCGGTTAGGCTTGCATCGGCTGCGGATCAGCGAATTCCCCCGGTTGCGTGAGCTCGCGCCGACTTGGGCCGCCTACGACGGGCTCACCGAACTTGACCGCGGACTCGACATTCTGCTTAGTGGGCTGGCCGCCCAACTCGGCTTACCCGATGGCACACCCCCGCCGGCGCGCACGCCCGGGTCAACGTAACCATGCCGCCAAGAACGGACATGACCCATGATGCTATCGCAGCCCAATCCGGCAGCGTGCCTGTCGGGACGCCACCTCGTCGGAATGTCCGTGAGGCGTCGATGGCAATAGCGGACGTCGCCGAATACGCCCACATGAGCGACCCGGACCTCGATGCCCTCGCAGTCGAGCTGGAGGCGATCCGCCGCGACATCGAGGGTTCGCGTGGCGAAAAGGACAGGGCATACATCCGGCGTACCATCGCGTTTCAGCGATCCCTCGACGTCGCCGCGCGGCTGGTTATCGCCTGCACCAGCAGCAAGGTCGGCTGGGCACTCGGCACCACCGCGCTCGCTATGGCCAAGAGCATCGAGAACATGGAACTCGGCCATAACATCGGCCACGGTCAATGGGATTGGATGAATGACCCCGAAATCCATTCAAGTACGTGGGAGTGGGACATGGCGGGTGTCTCGTCGCACTGGCGGTATTCCCACAACTATCGCCACCACATGTTCACCAATGTCATCGGCGTGGACGACGACCTCGGGTTCGGTGTCCTGCGGGTCACCCGTGACCAGGAGTGGCGGCGGAGTAATCTCTTTCAGCCTCTGCGGAATGTGTTGTTGGCCATCATGTTTGAATGGGGCATCGCGATGCACGGCTTGCATTCGGAGCATGAGCGCGCGGCGACCGACGCGCAGAAGTCCGCCGACACCCGAGCGCTGATCCGCAAGATGGCGCGGCAGGCCGGCAAGGACTATGTATTTTTTCCCGCTCTCAGTCTTCGACGATGGCGCCGCACGCTCACGGCGAACGTGGCCGCCAACCTGCTACGCAATGTGTGGGCGTATGTCGTGATCTGCTGTGGGCACTTTGCGGATGGCGCGGAGAAGTTCACCCCTGCCGCGCTCGAGGGTGAGACGAAGCCCGAATGGTATCTGCGACAAATGCTGGGCACCGCGAACTTTGACGCTGGGCCGGTGTTGGCGTTCCTCAGTGGAAACCTTTGCTACCAGATCGAACACCACCTGTTCCCTGATTTGCCGAGCAACCGCTATGCGGAGATCGCCCAACGGGTCCGCGCGGTGTGCGCCACCTACGACCTGCCGTACACGACCGGTCCGCTTGTCCGCCAGTACCTGCTCACCTTTCGCACCATTGCCAAGCTGACGCTTCCGGATCGGTTCCTGACTACCACTTCCGACGACGCACCCGAGACGGCGTCGGAAGACAAGTTCCGCAACGTCGACGCACCCTACGTGTCGGGCGAGGGCAATGGCGATACGCGGCAACGGGGATTAGTCACTGCGATACGGGAGCGACAAATTCTGCGCCAATCAATGAACTTCGTGCACCGCGGTGGCGCTGCGCGTCATGCGCTGCCTGCCACTCCTCCCGGGACGTGTCGTGGGGCATCTCATGATGCGTAGTTCTCAGTGGTGTGCTGGCCGGCGTCCTTGGTCCCGCTCGAGCGGCGGCCGTCGCGCTGGAAACCTGCGAGCGGGTCAGTGCCGCACCGTTCCAGCGGCCCGCCCAGCGCATTTCGATCGGGGCATCGGCCATTAACTTCCTCGCCCGTGCGGGGCCGTCGCAACGAGCGTTCACGGCGCTGCCGCTCACGATGCGCCAACGACGGCTTCGCCGAATGCATTCGGTATCTTGCCGGCGGCACACGCAGCGAAGCCCAAACTGAACAATAAGAACCCTCTTCAGCTGCGCGCGGCGGTACCGCCGCCGGCTGTTGCCCCGCGACCTGGCAGACCTCGCGCAGTCGACGACTTGGCTGCCTGACTTAACCAGCCGGTACTTCGTCGGTCCATACCCTGAAGCTCTTCAATGTGTTGGGGCCGAACGTGTTGCTGAGCGCGACGTCGGCGGCGTCGCGACCACGGGCGATCAACACCCTGCCAATACGTGGCGTGTTGTGGCGCGCGTCGAAGATATGCCATTGCCCGCCGAGGAACACCTCAAACCAGGCAGAGAAATCCATCGGATCGTCCACCGGCGGCACACCGATGTCGCCGAGGTATCCGGTGCAGTAGCGCGCGGGGATGTTCATGCAGCGACAGAAGGCAACGGCAAGATGCGTGAAATCGCGGCAGACGCCGGTCCGGTCGTAAAAAGCTTCTAGCGCCGTCCGTGTCATGCGCGCGTGCTCATAGCCGAACGTGAGATGTCGATGAACGTAGTCGCAGATTGCCTGCACTCGGCCCCATCCCGTTGGCGTCTGCCCGAAGAGATTCCAGGCCATCTCCGACAGCCGATCAGTTTCGCAATACCGGCTCCCGAGCAGGAAGACAAGGGTGTCCTCGGGTAGGTCCGGCACGGGAATCTGTTGTGCCTGGGGAACGACGACGTCGGGGAGTCCGGTGTCGTTGACGAGCGCATCGGCCGAGACGCGCATGCGGCCCTTGGGCGCAACAATGCGGGTGCACCAGTTGCCAAAGCTGTCACGATAGGCTGCCATCGGGACCGGCGGGTCGAACACGAGGTTGTCACGGCCGACCAGATCGGACACGCGGGTGAAGTGGATGTTGAGGTTGAATATCATCGGGGTGGGTTGCGGGCAGTCGTATATCATTTCGAAGCCGACGTGAATTCGCATATCAGTCTCCGGTTTCCGCCAAGTGAGGTCGCGGATGGCTATCGGCGTGGGTGGTGGGATGGGTTCTCACTCGGGCTATTTGGCGCAGGGCGTGAATCATGGCGCGCTCAGGCGGTACATGCCGTGCGTAACGAATCGATCAGCAGGCGGCGCAACGCCGTCCAGCGTCGGCCCGCAGCCAAGACTACGCGCTGATTGACCTCCAGTTCGATTCCGACGTAGTCGCTTTGCCCGAAGCGCAGGCGCAAGTGCGAGGTCAACCCGTCTCCTTTGCCGGCATAGGGGTAATTGCGGCGTACGCGGAATTCTGGAGCGGATACCGCGAGCGCTTCCTTCCAGCGGGCGCACACCTCGGCCTCCCCGCGCCGCGCGGGGTGGTAGAGCAAGCCCACATCGGTGCCGCGCACCTTGCCATCTAGCTCCGCGGTAAAGCTGTGCGACGAAATGTGGATCACGCGATGCCCGCGCGCTACTGCTTGCCTGACGAGACGCTCGACCTGCACGCGATAGGGCCGGTAATATCGTTCGACGATCTGCGCCCGGGTCTGGGCCGGCGCGGCGCGGGTCACCGCCGAAAAAAGTTGTGGGTGGCCGATCGAGCGATTGAGATCGATAAGCAGACGGCTGACAGTCGAAGCCACGAGGGGCGCCGCGAAGGCACTGGCGAGTGCCTTCGCCATGACCAGCGAACCGGGATCGTAGCCACGGTGGGAATCCAGCAGCGTCCTTTGCCCCCGAAACAGCCGCCGATAGGGCGCGGGTACGCGGTTACCGCCGTGTTCACAGGTGATGATGAAGGTATCCACCGTGACCACCACCTCACCAGCGCAACTCGGGCAAATGGCGAAACACCTGCCGCACACCTTCGCCCCATTGGTCGCTGAGGGCGGTGAAGTAGGGGTCCCCCTCATCGAATCGCCGCCGCCACTTCACTTCGAGGCTGTCGCGTTCGTAGCAAATCAGGTCGATCGGCATGCCCACCGACAAGTTGCTGCGCATGGTCGAATCGAAGGACACCAACACACACTTCGTGGCGTCTGCGAGGGGCGTGTGTTGCGTAACTACGCGGTCGAGGATCGGCTTTCCGTACTTGGTTTCACCGGTCTGAAGGAAGGGCGTTTCGGTCCCCGCTTCGATGAAATTGCCTTCGGCATAGGTCCGGAACAGCCGTATCGGCTCGCCGCTGATCTGCCCACCGACGATGAACGAGGCATCGAAGCGGATGTGGTTCTCTTCCAGGTACTCACCGTCGCGTTTCTCGATATCGCGCGTCGCGTCCGCGACCAGCCTCACGACGTCAAACATAGTCCGGGCGCCCAAGACATTGGTGGCTGCGTCGCCGTCAGCGCAGCGCTGCGTCAATACGCTGATGACAGCTTGCGTTCCGGCTAGGTTTCCCGAACTCAGCAGAACGATAACGCGGTTGCCGCGACGCTCGAATACCGTCATCTTGCAGAACTTGGCGAAGTTATCCACGCCGGCATTCGTACGAGAGTCCGAGGCGAAAATCATTCCCTTGTCGAGCATTACGCCTATACAGTAAGTCATGCGATGCGCCTTCTGGGCAATCGACCCCGCCGTTCATATTGCCACGGGCTTCTGGCCTTGTGGCAGACGTGCAGGTGAGAGCGATTCCCAATCCCGGATTTGATCCTGCACCGATGTCGTCGAGATTACATGGCGGCTCGAACATCATGATCCGCGGCGCACTGGCATAACCAAGAGGGCTGGCAAGAAGAAAAGCCGGTAATCCAGCACGCTGGGCGCCGGGTCGAGGCCCGCCGTGCATCAGGGGGGAGTCGATCTCCCCCTATCTCGAGGATGCTCATGGTTTGCTGGGGTGACTTTAGTTGGATCTCGCCCGGGCTCGACGAGGTTTGCGGCCCGCGGTTGTGCGCCTGGCGCGTGTTGGTGGGGATATTCTTGCGGCTGGGCAAACTCTCCGGGGGTGCCGGGTGTGCCGGGTCACTCGCCGGCGGCGTCGGCGCCGACGGACGCCAATGCATTTCCGGCGCAAACGGCTAACCCAGGCCAAACCGGCCCTACCGGCTCAGGCAGGGCGGCCACAGTCGTCGCGGGGTGGAAGGGCCGCCGCCAGTCTCCGTTGCGATTTTGTGTGGTTTTGTTGTCACGTGGACGCTCGCGGCGGTGCCGCGGGGTCGATCGGCAGCGGCGGCACCGGCGATCTGGGTGGGATCGGTGCGCCCGGCGGGGCCGCCGGCACGGCTTAAGCTGGAAGCGTGGACGTCTACGGCTACCACGGTTCACGCGGCAATCTGCCAACGACCGCCGCAGCCACCAGGGCTTCCCGCTGTTCTGTTGCGATGCATTCGAATAATGCTGCGGTACAATGCGATTAAAATTGCACTTGCCAGTTGGGTCAGTTGCCAGTAGGAGCATGGTGCTCGCGATTACTCTCTCACCTGGCGGTTGACGAGGCCTGTAACCAACCGGGAGTCGATCTCTTCACCACCGTCACCGTAGTAAACGCGATAGTGCTCTTCGTCTGCGTACTTGCGAGTGACGCTGATTGTGCCGTCGGCTGTGTGGGTGACTTTGATCCACTTGCCAGACTTCGGATCTTGGAGCATGTCTCCCTCCCGGATCTCCGAAAGCAGCACCTGTTCGGTTGCGTGTTCCGAACTCATTGCTCTCCCGGATCGTCGTGGTAGGTCGGCCGTGTCCACCTTACTTCGACTGGATCGGCATTAGCCGATCGATCATCGCGTTATAAGGGCCAGACCGACGTGCCGCAAAACTCCGGGAATTTGGGCAGCAGGGCCTACGTTCCTGGCGATTCCTTAATTGCGTCCGCTGATGGCTGAAGACCGCGATTTCGTATAGCCAAGCTCCCGGGGCCCACCAACAAATGCGGTCGCATCACCGAACCGAGACGAAACCCGATCGGCCCCAGGGGTTTTCGATGTGTTGAATCGTTAGACGGTGGTCACTCGCACCGCCTGAGGCCCTTTGGGTCCCTGGCCGATCTCGAACTGGACTCGTTGATTCTCCTCGAGGGAGCGAAAACCGTCCCCTTGGATCTCAGAATGATGGACGAATATGTCCTTTGCGCCGCCGTCAGGGGCGATAAAGCCGAAGCCTTTCTCGCTGTTGAACCATTTCA
>NZ_JBKQOI010000103.1:0-48575 GCF_052145595.1 Mycobacterium sp.
GGCCACTAGGGTTCGGGTTGCCGAGCGTGCCGATCCGATGCCGCGCGGTCATGTGTTGGGTGTTGTTTCCCCGTGAGTTTGGGAGAGGGTCGCCGATGACCGAGAAAACCTCGCTGGTCACTCAGGAGATGTTGGACTGCAAGGGCGTTTGGGGCAACGAGGAGGTGTCGTATCCGATCAGCGAGTCCGATATCCGGCGATGGGCGATCGCCGCGTACTGGCCCAAGACTCCGCCGCGGCTGTTCTGGGATGCCGACTATGCCAAGGCCACTAAGTTCGGCGGCATTGTCGCTCCGGAAGACTTCAACCCATTCGCGTGGGCGGTGCCTACCGGCGAGGAGAGTGCACTTCCGTTCAAACTGCCCGGGCTGATCGGCGGGATGATCCTCAACGGTGGCACCGAGGATACGTTTTTCACCAGGATGCGCCCCGGTGAGGTGATCTCGTCGAAACTGCGACTCGCCAGCTGGGAGGAGCGGGAGCTGCGTTCGGGCGTGAAGCTGTTCTCGAAGTACGAAACCGAGTGGCACAACCAAAACGGTGAGCTGGTCAAGCGCCGTGTCGGCACCACAATCCAGTTCTAGGCACAGGAGTATCTTCTGATGGCGATCAACGTCTCCTTCGACAGCGTCGAGGTCGGTCAGCAACTGCCGGAGTTCACCCGCAAGACCGACTTCGACAACTGGAACCGCTTCGCGGCGGTCAACGATGAGTTCATCTCGATCCATATGGACGACGAGATGGCCCGCGCCATGGGCCAGCCCGGCGCGATCGGCATGGGCAATCTGCGCTGGAGCTATTTGCTTAACGCGCTACGTGACTGGGCCGGCGACGAAGCCGAGATCCTCGACATGAACGTGCAGTTTCGCGGCACCAACCTCAAAAACGACGTCCTGCGCACCCGCGCCGTGGTCGCCGAGAAGAAAACCGAGAACGGACGAAAGCTCGTCGTCCTCGACATCGACGTCCTGAATCAAAACGACGAACCCACTACACCCGGCCAAGCCACCATCGCACTGCCCTGAGGCCCGATCTCGGAGAGGACCACAACGGCGTCATTCAGGAGCGAGAACTTTTGTGGACGAAGTAGTCACCGATGACCAGAAAGCGGTACTGGAGGAGACGGCCAAGTTCGTGGCCAAGGAGTGTCCGATCGCGCGACTGCGCGACGAAAGCCATCGAAGCGCCGACTTCCGTGCTCGCTACTGGCGCCAGGGCGCCGAGCTCGGATGGTTCTCGATGCTGGTTCCCGAACAACTCGGCGGCGGTTGCGCGTCAACTAACGGGGTGCTCGACGCGGCGCTCATCGCCAATAAGCTCGGCGGCGCACTACAGCCCGGCCCGTTCGTCGCGACGAATGTCGTCGCCTACGCCCTGTGCGCCGCGGGAAGCGACGCACAGAGGGAACTCCTCGTTCCCGCGTTGCTGTCCGGCGAGGCCAGTGCGGTCTGGGCTGCGACATGCGGAGTCGGCGGAGGAGCACCAGATGCCGGGGTATGGGCCACCCCGACAGACTCTGGCTACCAGTTACGGGGCTACAAGTCACTCATTCAGGACATCGACTGGGCATCATGGATACTTGTCACCGCGGCGTCGCCGGATGGCCTACTGCAATTCGTGGTCCCGGTGGATGCACCAGGTGTCACGATCCGGCGTAAACGATCGCTTGACCTGACCAGAGACTTCGCGGATATCTCGTTTGCCGGCACCGTCGTTCGGCAGAGCGACCTACTCGGCAATGCTGATTCGGCTGCCGATCTCGTGAACCGACAGCTCGCCTTGGCGTCCGTTCTGACGGCTGCACAGACGGTGGGTGCGGTGGCCGAAGATCTCAGCCGGACGGTGCAATACGCGAAGGACCGCGTCGCGTTCGGACGCCCCATCGGCTCCTTTCAGGCGATCAAGCACTTACTCGTGGACTCGAGCCTGTCACTCGAACTCGGCAAGTCCGTCGTCTCGGCGGCCGCCGAGGACCTCGGCGATGAGGGGGAACACGGACTCCAGGCCGCGAGCATGGCCAAAGCGCTGGTCGGGGATACCGGCATCGAGATCGTCTCAAATTGCACGCAGGTATTCGGAGGCATCGGGCTTACCTGGGAACACGACCAGCATCTGTTCGTCCGACGGGTCACCACCGATGCCGCTCTGTACGGCGATCCGACGTGGCACCGTGAACGCGTATGCCAACTCGGCGGGATTTGATCGGAGAACACACGTGAGCGATGCACGCACCGATCTAGACCAATTCCGCCGTGAAGCCCGCGCGTGGATCCAAGCCAATCTCGAGCGCCGCACCTCGCGCAGTGCCGCCATATCGGCGGCCGAAGCCAGAACACCCGAACAGATCGCCCACAGCCGCGACCTGCAACGCACCTTGTTCGACGCCGGCTGGGCCGGCATCTCATATCCCGAGGCATATGGCGGCCGGGGACTATCCGAGGCCCACGAGCGTGTCTTCACCGAGGAGGCCGACGAATACATCACACCGGACTTCGGTGCTGTCGGCCTGGTCACGTTCGGCCCCATCGGCCGATCCATGCTGGCCCACGCAACACCGGAGTTCCTCGACGTTCACATCCCGAAAATGCTTGCCGGCGAGGCACTCTGGTGCCAGTTCTACTCCGAACCCGAGGCGGGATCCGACCTCGCGGGGATCCGGACCCGGGCCACGCGCGACGGCGACAATTGGGTGATCCGGGGTTCGAAGATCTGGACCACAGGCGCTGAGAACGCCGACTACGCCATGTGCCTGGCGCGGACGGACTGGCAGGCCACCAAACACCGCGGGTTGACGTGGTTCGGCGTGCCGACCTCGGCAACGGGCGTGACGATCAGGCCCATCGTCCTCGTCGACGGAAACGCCGGCTTCTGTGAGGAGACGCTCGACGACGTCGTGGTCACCGACCAGGACATCATCGGGCAGGTCAACGACGGCTGGTCGGTGGCGCAGACGATGCTGGTGTATGAGCGCCGCGCGGGCGAAGGTTTCAACGTCGCCGAGCCGCAAGAACTCGCGCCGGATCTGGTGGCGTTGGCGCGCAAGGCCAATCGCCTCGCGGATCCCGTCGCGCGGCAGGCGATCGCGCGCGCACACATCAACGATTACGCACAGCATCACCTCGGCAAGCGCTTGTTCGCGGAACTGGCAGCGGCCGCATCGCCCAATCCCGCAGTCGCGGCCTACATCAAATTGGCGGGCGGCGTCTTGATGCCGCAACGTGTCCGGATCGCAATGGAGATCGGCGGTGCGAACGCCATTGCGTGGGACGAGGATGACTCCGAAGCACTGGGTGTCGCCGCCGAGTACCTCACCGGCAGAGTCGCGTCGATCGGTGGCGGCACAAACGAGGTGCAGCGCAACGGGATAGGCGAGCGCGTGCTGGGTCTGCCGCGCGAACCGAGCTTCGACAGCCGGACGCCGTTCGCCGAGGTCATCAATGCGGCACGTAATTGGAACCATCGGGTCGGCTGATGTATCCGGGCCACTGGGCTACCGTCAAACCGGACCACCCGGCGGTCATCATGGCCGGATCCGGCAGCACCATCACGTACCGACAGCTCGATGATCGCTCACGCAGGCTCGCCTCATTCTTCCGCTCTCGCGGGCTGAACCGCGGCGATCATCTGGCAATCCTTCTACACAATGACGCTCGCTACTTCGAAATTCTCTGGGCTGCTTTGCGTTCAGGTCTCTATGTGACTCCAGTCAACTGGCATCTCAAGCCGCCGGAGATCGCCTACGTCCTCGGCGATTGCGATGCCAAACTGATCGTCACATCGGCAGCCCAACGTGACCTCGTCGCCGAGATCGAGTGGAGCGCCGCCCCAGGTCTGACCACTCGACTGATGGCCGACGGCGCATCCGATGGCTTCGAGTCGTACGAAGAAGCGATCGCTTTCGACGGAGACCCGTTCGAGGAGTCCAGCGGTTCGGCAATGTTGTACACCTCCGGCACAACCGGACGGCCCAAGGGTGTGGTGCGCCCGCTGCCCGACACCAAACCCGGCGACCTCGATCTGGCATCTTTTGGATTGGCC
This sequence comes from Mycobacterium sp., assembly GCF_052145595.1. Classification (GTDB taxonomy): domain Bacteria; phylum Actinomycetota; class Actinomycetes; order Mycobacteriales; family Mycobacteriaceae; genus Mycobacterium. The sequence goes on from NZ_JBKQOI010000103.1 coordinate 4,039, forward strand.
GCTCTGTTCGGCATCGACGAAGATTCGGTCTACCTGTCCCCCGCGCCGCAATACCACGCCGCGCCATTGAATTTCACCATTGCCGCGCATCGGGCGGGCGCGACGGTGGTGCTGATGGAGAAGTTCGACGCGCGTGAAGCACTCAACGCGATCGAGTCGCATCGGGTGACCCACAGCCAATGGGTACCAACGATGTTCGTGCGCATGCTCGGACTGCCTGCCTCTGAACGTTCGGCGCGGGACCTGTCATCACATCGCGTCGCACTACATGCGGGCGCGCCGTGCCCCCCGGAGATCAAGCGTCAAATGATCGACTGGTGGGGCCCGATCCTGGTCGAGTACTACGCGGGGACCGACGCAGGCGGCTTCACGATGATCGACTCGGCTCAGTGGCTCGACCATCCAGGCTCGGTCGGCAAATCGCTCGGCGGCCCCATCCACATCATCGACGAGGAGACCGATACGTCGGTGGGGCCGGGCCAGATTGGGACGGTCTATTTCGGCGGAAGCCCCCAATTCGTCTACAAGGGCGATCCTGAGAAGACCGAGCGATCCCGGCGAAACGGCGAAATGTCGACGATGGGAGACATCGGCTACCTCGACGAGGACGGCTACCTCTACCTGACCGATCGCAAGGAATTCATGATCATCTCCGGCGGCGTCAACGTGTATCCCCGCGAGGCCGAAGATGTGTTGATACTCCACCCGGCGGTGCAAGACGTCGCCGTATTCGGGGTCCCGCACCCGGAATTCGGCGAAGAGGTCAAGGCCGCAGTGCAACTCATCAGTTCGGCCGCACCGACCTCCGAGCTGGCCGAGCAGTTGATCGAGTTCGCTCGCGCTCGGCTCGCGACATTCAAGTGCCCCCGTTCGATCGATTTCCATCATGAATTGCCGCGCACTCCCTCGGGTAAGCTCCGCAAGTCAGAACTGCGTGATCCTTACCTCACTCCGCGCGGCGCGCAGCCATGACGGCGGAGGGGTTGAGCGCGAGGCTGCTTCGCCAGCAGCAAGCATTCCGCGCCGAGGGCCCGCCGTCAGCCGCGGTCCGGCACAACCGCATCGACAGATTGGTCGCGATGCTGTTCGAGAATTCCGATGCGCTCACCGATGCGATGTCGGCCGACTACGGCTCACGGTCGCCGATCGCCTCGGTGATGACCGAAATCATGGGAATCGGTTCGACTATCGAGTACACCCGAAAAAATCTGGAACGCTGGATGCGCCCGACGCGCGCGCTCCCCGGATACCGATTGTTCGGCGTGAAGGCAGAAGTAGAGCCGACCCCAAAGGGGGTCGTCGGCATCATCGGGCCCTGGAATTTTCCGGTGAACCTGGTGGCACTGCCCGCCGCGGAAGCGTTCGCCGCCGGAAACCGCGTCATGATCAAGATGTCGGAGGTTACTTCGCATACCGCCGACACATTCGCCACCCTGACTCCACGTTACTTCGATTCCTCAGAATTGGATATCGTCGTCGGCGGCATCGAAGTCGCGGCCGAGTTCGCCGGTCTGCCCTTCGATCATCTGTTCTTCACCGGATCACCGTCGGTTGGCCGCCTCATCCAGCGGGCCGCCTCCGACCACCTGGTTCCGGTGACGCTCGAGCTCGGCGGAAAGAATCCGGTCGTCGTGGCACAGGACGCCGACGTAGGCAGTCACGCGGGTCGAATCGCCCGCGCACGTTTGATCAACGGCGGGCAGGTGTGCCTGTGTCCGGACTACGTATTCGTCGCGGCCGACCGCGTTGAGGAATTCTGTCAATCCGCATCGGCAGCGATCCGCGAAATGCTGCCGTCCATCGTCGACTCGTCCGATTTCTGCTCGTCGGTTAACACCGCCAATTACGAACGGGTGCTCGCCCTTGTTGACGACGCACGCAACAAGGGTGCGAACATCATCCCGGTCGCGCCACCCGGCGAAACGTTGCCCGACAGCGCAACCCGCAAGATCGCTCCCACCTTGGTGACAAACGTGGACTCCAGCATGCGCATCACCTCCGAGGAGATCTTCGGACCGGTACTCGTCGTGATGGGCTATCACCGCCTCGACGAGGTGATCGACTACATCAACGAACGCCCATCGCCTCTGGCCATCTACTGGTACGGCGACGACAACAAGGACTTTCGGCAGCTCGTCAGGCGCACGCGCAGCGGCGGGGTGTCTCGCAACGACTTTGCACTCCACATGTCTTTTCCGCAGACACCGTTCGGTGGCGTCGGCCGAAGCGGCATGGGCGCATACCACGGAAAGGCCGGCTTCGACACGTTCAGTCACCATCGCCCCGTCGTCGGCTCCGATATCCCCTTCAGCTTCACGGGCCTCGCCGGACCCCCCTACACCCGATCCAAGGCGGCCATGGCGAAGCTCTCGGTCTGGTCGACCCGCCGACAGGCTCGCCGCCGCCTTGCGAGATTCGAACAGCGCCGCAGCTGAGAGAGGTCGATCCCAATGGTTGATAACGGACCGGTGCTCGACGAGCTTGGCTTCTACTTGCTGGCCGGCGCCGGTGGGGAGGGTCCGGCCGCACTGATGGACGAGGCTCGCAAGGGAGAGAAACTCGGCTTTGGCGCCGGTTTCTTCGCCGAACGCTGGACCTCCTATAAGGAGGCCGGTGCGCAGTCAGGCGCAGCATGCGCGGTGACGCACCGAATGCAGATCGGCACGGCCGCAACGAACTTCAATACCCGCCACCCGTTAATCACGGCCTCTATGGCGGTGACTCTGCACCGGCTGTCGGGCGGTCGGTTCATCCTGGGCCTCGGTCGCGGGGTACCGCAATACAGCGCCCTGGGCGTATCGCCCGCGACGACCGCACAATTGGAAGATTTCGCCCACGTCATGCGTCGCCTGTGGAAAGGCGAGTTGATCTTCAACCACGACGGGCCGATCGGGAAATACGACGTGCTCGTGCTCGATCCCGACTTCGACGAGGACATTCGACTCGGGTTGGTCGCCTTCGGACCAAACACCCTGAAGCTCGGCGGACGCACGTTCGACGATGTCATCTTGCACACCTACTTCAGCCCCGAGACGTTGCAGCGATGCGTCAAGACCGTCAAGGAGGCTGCCGAACAGGCCGGGCGTGATCCCGCCTCCGTCCGGGTGTGGTCGTGCCTGGCGACCGTTGGCGATCACCTGCCCGAGGAGCTACGGCTCAAGAAGACCGTCGCTCGCCTCGCCACCTACCTTCAGGCCTATGGTGACCTCCTGGTGAGCACCAACGGATGGGATCCCGCTGTGCTGCAGCGGTTCCGCGAGGACTCGGTAGTCACCTCAGTCGCGGGCGCGATCGACCACAAGGCGACGCCGGAGCAGATCGAACACGTGGCGACGCTGCTGCCGGACGAGTGGCTCGCCCCCTCGGCCACTGGGTCGCCCACAGAATGCGCGGAAAGGGTCCGAAAGGAACTCGAGTACGGCGCCGACCGCGTGATCACCCACGGAGCAACGCCGGACGAACTAGAACCCGTGATCGAGGCCTACCGGGCGGGCGAAGGCCTTGCCGGCAGATGACGAAGATCGCCCTCCCGCACACCCTGGCGGATGTCACTGCGTCGTGGCTGGCCTCCGCGTTGAGCTACAACGGGGACCCCATCGAGGTTGTCGACCTGGCGCTGGAGCGGATCGGTACCGGGCAAGCCGGGTCGACGTATCGAGCGACGCCGTCCTACGCCGACCCGCGGCCGGAGTTGCCCGAGACTCTCGTCGTCAAGTTGCCCGCCGAGGAGGTGTCGTTGCGTGGCGGGCTGGCACTCGGATACCGCAGCGAGGTGGCGTTCTACGGCAAAGTCGCTCCGGCCGTGAAGGTTCCTATCCCCCAGTGCTTCTACTACGACATCAATCACGAGGGCACCGACTTCGCGTTGGTGCTGTCCGACCTGGTGCCGGCGATCCAAGGAGACCAGATCGGCGGATGTTCGGACGCCCAGGCCAGAAATGTCGTCGTCGCCATCGCCGGACTGCACGGACCCAGCTGGTGTGACCCTGTGTGGCTAGAGCTACCCGAGGTCTGCATGCCAAAGCCGGGCGATGCCGTCGCCGCCCACATGATGGCCGAGGCAGCGCAATCCGCGGTCGGGATCGTCCTCGACAGGCTCGGCCACCTATTGAGCACCGCCGACCACGACACCCTCAGGGCGAGTATGGATTTCGTCGCTCCATGGCTCATCGGTCAGCCACGGTATTCGCTGATGCACGGCGACTTCCGCGCCGACAACCTCATGTTCCATCCCACCAGAGACACGGTCACCATCGTCGACTGGCAGACCATCGGCGTGGGCCTGGCCGGGCGAGACTTGGCGTACTTCACCGCGTCCAGCCTGACGACGGACGCGCGACGAGCCACCGAAGGGGGGCTCGTCGACCGCTATCACGCCGCCCTGCTGGGACACGGGGTCAGCGATTATGACCGCGAAACCTGCTGGCGTGACTACTGCATCGGCATGATCCAGCCACCATTGATATCACTACTGGGATGCGCATTCGCCACCCCAACGGCGCGTGGTGATGAGATGTTCGTCCATGCACTCAAACGATCGTGCGCAGCGATCCGCGACCTAGAAACCTTCAACCTCATTGACAATACGCGCGGTTGACAGCCACAGGCTCTAGCTCGCCACCGCTGCCCGCCCGAGTTCGACCCGTTCTGGCGGGCCTGCGTGGACGCCGAGATTCCGGTGTCCCTGCACGGTTCGGACAGCGGATACGCCCTAATGTTGAGCGTCTGGGAGCCGGCGAAAGAATACACACCCTTTAACCCGACGGCCTTTACACTGGCCGCGGTCGGCCACCTGCCGATCGAACACTCGATGTTAGCGCTGGCCTGCCACGGCGCGCTGTCGCGCAACCCCGGTGTGCGGATCCTTTCGATCGAGAACGGGGCCGAGTGGGTACCCCACCTGTTCGACAGTCTGCGAAGTGTGTACCGGCGGACGCCCTACGAGTTTTCCGAGGATCCCATCGACGCGTTCAAGCGCTGCGTCTACGTAAGCCCCTTCTGGGAGGACAACTTCGTTGACTATGTCCGGCTGGTTGGTGCCGACCGGATCGTCTTCGGTTCGGACTGGCCGCACGCGGAGTGCATCAGGGATCCCCTGATGTTCGTCGACGAACTCACCGGTCTATCGCAGGAAGATGTCGCAAAGATCATGGGCGGCAACATGATGAAGCTGATGAAAGTCGATCAACCCGTCACTGCATAGGCGGTCGGCCAAAGTCGCACACCGCGTCGGCGACCTGATCGGGCTTATTCTGAGCTGAACTCCGGGATCGACTGCGTGAGGATCGTCTCCGGCATCAACTCGGCACGCGCCCACAGCCGCTGCAGTGCGGCGGCCGCCGCGGCGGGCTGCTCGGGGGGCCAAAAGTGGTTGGCATCGAGCGTGACGAACTCGGCTCCCATGCGCGTCGCCGTCCGCCGGCCGAACTCCACGGACACAACGAGGTCGCGTTCGCCCCAGATCAGCATGCTCGGCACGATGATGTTGGCGAGGTCGTCGGCCCACTCCTGTCCGATGTTCGTCGCCGAGCGGTACAGCGTCAGCGTGATTTCCCTGTTCCACGCGTGCTGCCAGGAATGGGTGCGCGCCACATCCTCGGGCATGCCGGACATGAGTAGCACCGAGGTGAAGCTTTCGGGGTCGAGCTGCTCCATCCAGCGTTCGCCGGCGCCTTCCTGATTCCAGACCCGCCACACGCCGTGCAGCGGCCAGCGCGGATCGATGGGCCCGTTGCCGGCGGCGACGCTGCGCAGCAGCTTCGGGCGCAGCGACGCGGCGCGCAGTACCAGCAGACAACCCCAGTCGTGCCCGACGATGTGCACCGGGCCGGTGCGCGCGTGCTCGGCCTCGATCTGCTCGATCAGCCACGCGACGTAGTCGTCCTTGGTGCCCGTCCACCCCGCCGGTGGGGGCTCGCGGAACCCGGGCAAGTCGAGTGCGACCACGTCGTCGCGGTCGACGTGATCGATCACCTGCTGCCACAACGCGCTGGTCATAGGCATTCCGTGCACGAACATCACCGTCATGTGACGCAGGATAGCGGCAACTATCCATCCCCCTTTCGGCGAATGTCAGGCCTGTTACGGAACTGGGTCGAACAACACGGGAAGCGCGGTCGGCGACCGGAAAACTTGACCACGGATATGCGGATCGTCTCCGTCCGGATCCAAACGTAAGTTCGGCAGTCGGTCCAGCAGGAGGTTGATGGCGGTCCGGATCTCGAGTCGCGCCAGATGCATCCCGAGGCACACGTGCATACCATTTCCCCAACCGAGGTGTCCCCTGGCCTGGCGGAAGATATTGAACTTGTCAGGGTCGACGAAGCGATCTTCTTGTCGGTTCGCCGCGCCGAGCATCGGCATCACTGACGAACCTTGGGGAATCGCGACTCCGCCGAGCTCGGTATCGCGTGTGGCCACCCGAATGATGCTGAGCAGCGGGGCATCCCACCGCACTCCCTCCTCGATAGCCTGCGGAAGAAGGGATCGGTCTGCACGGATGGCGTCCAACTGATCTTCATTGGTGAGCAAGGCGAACAGGAGGTTTCCGAGCGACCGATAGGTGGTTTCCACACCGGCCGGCAACAGCAATCGAAGGAACGAGTAGATCTCCTCATCGTCGAGTTTCTCGCCGTCGATCTCCGCCGCCGCCAGGCGACTGACCAGGTCGTCTCGAGGTTCTTTCCGCCGGGCTTCCAGGATCGGCCGGTAGTACTCGACCAACGCCTTGGAGGCGGCTAACCCCCGTTCCGGAGCAAATGTGAAGCTCAGGAGCGCAATGGACCACTTCTGAAACTGTGGGAAGTCCTCTTCAGGCAACCCGAGGAGACCGGCAATGATGCGGGTGGGGTAGGGAAATGTGAACTCCTTGACGAGGTCGGCCCTGCCGTTGCCGGCAATCTTATCGATCAGATCGTTGGCAACCCGAGCCACGAGATCATCTTCCCAGCGGGCAAGTCCCTTCTGGGAGAAGGCCTTCGCCACGAGCGCGCGGTGCCTGCCGTGCTCAGGCTCATCCATCCCGAGCATGACACGCTGGCCGAGCACATCACCGAAGGCTGCAGTCACAGCCCCCGATGAGAATGTCTCGTTGTCGCGAAGCAACTGCTGGGCCTCTTCGTGCCGATACACGATGAAGACAGGTTTGCCCTCCTCGCCGGGCATAGCAGAAACGTCGATTCGCTGAATCGGCTCCTCACGGCGAAGGCGAGCGAGCTCTGGGTAGGGATCGCGCACGTTGCCCGACACAGCCTCATCGAACGCCCATGCGTCACTGAGGTCGTCGACGACTTCTTCGATATCTTCCATGCGATGACTCCTTCTTCGATTCCTTACGACCAGCCCCCGGGACCGCCTCGGGTCACTTGCACTCCGACACCGGCTTATTCGGCGCGAGCCAGATCGCACCAACCCCAGCCCCGTTCGCCGCGGCGCCGCGGCGTGTCCACTAGAGCAACGAAACTAACGCCCCCTCTGCACTTTCGGTAGGGTCACCGAATCTTGTTCGGTCACTTCGCGTTCGCCCACTAAGGCTTTGTGATCGCGCATGCACCTTGACCCGGCGGCGGCGGTTGGACGTCGGGCCTCCCGTTCGGCAATCCGCTCTGCCACGTCGCCCACTTGCCGACGGAGAATGGACCCTCGGCGCCTTCTTTTTCGTAATAGCCCTGCGGGTCATACACTTTGGCCTCGGGATACGGCCATGGGCAGGCCACTGCCGTCGCCGCCCCGCTGGCCTTGATCGCCCAGAACCACGAGCCGTAGACAAAATAGGAGACGTTGGCAATGACGAACATCACCAGGAATGTGCCCAGCACCGGCTTGGTGGGGAACAGCTTCGCCTTCGCCGCGAGCTTCTCGGCCACGGACTTACCGGTGTCGTCACGGTAGCAGAGCACCGCGGCGGGGATCATCACGAAGGTTACGCTCAGGGATTCCCAGATCAGCGGAAACTGGAATGTCGATCCCGCGAAGATCGATCCGAAGGGGATGACCTGCGTATAGATGTACATGCCCGTGCGGATCAAGGTGACCTCGAGGATCATGTCGTAGACGAATCCGACCGGCAACACCACGAGCGCCATACAGATCAGCGGGTGCCTCGCAGCAAAGGACCCGGGCCCCTGCTTGGCCTGCAACTTCCGCACGATCCAAATGGCGGGGAAGTACGGGGCGAGGTAGAAAGTCGCGTAGGCAAACACGAAAAACGGCTCGACCGTCGGCGACATCGACACCAACGGCCAATCCTCCGGCCAGTGCAGCCAGGCCGGGTTGTAGACCGCAAAAGGCGCCCAGTTCATGATCGGGTCCTGCCACACGATGAGCGTGGTGCACAGCGCCATCAGCAGCAGGGGGCCGCCCGGATTACGTCGCCACCCGACACAGAAGACGGTGACGAGCACGAGGATCGTGATGACAATCATCACCTGATAGAAGTTGATGAACCATGGCCCTACGCTGAATTCGACCGGGCGAGGCCTGCCCTGTACGTTCGGGTTTGCGACGCGCGGAGCAAGCTCTGTCCGCGAGACTGCGATGAACAACCCGGCAAAGGCCAAAGCGGCAAGCGCGCTGATCCAGCGACCCCAGTTGATCTTGCTGTCCGGCGATTTCGACGGCGGGTGCTTCTGGGCCTGTCCCAGCGACGTTGATTCCTCTGTGGTCATCGGATCTACCTTCCTATCAAGAGAATCCGGCTGAGCATTTGCGCCATGCACGCACGCGATCAGCTTCGTGGGGCGGCTGACTCACCCAGGTACATCTCGATCATTTGGTTGAGGCCGCGGCCGACCGCAGCGTCGTCGGTGAGCGGGCCAGCGATCGCGGCTCGCGCCGCGTCGCGTAGGGTGAGGCCCTCGGCAACAAGCCGGCCCGCTGCGATGAGGACGCGCGTCGATGCGACCTCGCGCAACCCCCCGGTCTCGATGCGACGAATCGCCTGACCGATGCGCACGAGCTCGCCCGCGGTCGCACCGTCCACACCCGCCTCGTGCCTCACAATTCCTTCTTCGATTTCTGGCGACGGATAGCCGAACTCGATCGCCACCATGCGCTGCCGAGTGGAGTCCTTCAGGTCCTTCAGGACGCTTTGGTAGCCCGGGTTATACGACACGACGAGCCCGAACCCCGGTGCCGCATCGAGGGTCACCCCGAGCCGTTCGATTGGCAGCTGACGCCTGTGGTCACCGAGTGGGTGCAGCACGACGGTCGTGTCCTGCCGAGCCTCGACCACCTCGTCGAGATAGCAGATCGCCCCTTCGCGTACGGCCCGCGTCAATGGGCCGTCTACCCAGACCGTCTCGTCACCGCGCAGGAGATACCGGCCGACGAGGTCGGCGGTGGTGAGATCGTCATGGCAGGAGACCGTGATCAATGGGCGTCCGAGATCGTGGGCCATCGCTTCGACGAAACGTGTCTTTCCGCAACCGGTGGGGCCTTTGAGCACCAACGACAACCCTTGGCGGAATGCCGCTTTGAACACGGCCTCTTCGTTCCCAACGGCCCGGTAATACGGCCGTGAGCACGCCTCGGTCGTCAATCCGTTGCGGTGAGCAAGGGCAGGCTCGTTGGACACACTTCCCTCCGTTCCGCCTCGATGCGGCAGTTGATGGTAACCGAAACAGAATTCTGTTTCAACTGATGATATGGTTGCGGTTCGAGGCAGGCCCAGTCAGCGCCCAGTCATGACACCCTCTCGCGGACTTGTGCCGATCGCACCGCAGGGAGCAGAGGGACGAACATGGTTTGGCTGTTGGTTCAGGGTGACTCGCCCGCGGCATCGGCGGCAACCGCCATGAGTCGGCCGACCAGTGCGGACGTCAGCGTTCCCAAGGTCCGCAGGTGGAGCCCCGCGCGTCGGTCGCCCTCGCACGCCCCAGCCTCGGTATTGAACAGAATTCTGTTTCAACGTAGATTATGGATCCTGTCGCGGTCAAACATCATGAACGAGATGGGGCTACGTGGATTTCAGCTACCCACCCGAGGCCGAGCAGTTCCGCAAGGAGTTGCGATTGTGGCTCACCGCGAACCTTCCCGACGAAATCATCACTGCGACGCGGCACCCCGGCGCCGATGACGACGCATTCGAGCGCCTCCGGGCCTGGAATGCGCGCGTCGCAGACGCGGGCTGGGCTGCGGTCGCATGGCCGGAAGCCTACGGTGGCCGCGGCGCGTCGATACTCGAGCAACTCGTCTGCGTCGAAGAAACTACTCGGGCACGAGTGCCCAACCCGCTCAACATTATTGGGATCAATAACATTGCGCCGGCCATCATGCACTACGGCACTGAGGCGCAGAAGCGCACTCTGCTCCCCCGCATGTTGCGGGCCGATGATATCTGGTGTCAAGGCATGTCGGAGCCGGAGTCAGGCTCAGATCTCGCGTCGCTGCGAACCCGCGCGGTCCGCGACGGCGACCATTATGTCGTTAATGGGCAGAAGATTTGGACATCACTGGGACACCGCGCCGACTGGTGTCAGCTCTACGTCCGGACCGATCCGGATGTTCCTAAACATCAGGGCATTTCGTGCTTCATCGTGGACATGAAGCTGCCAGGCATCAGTGTTCGACCACTCGTCGCCCTGAACGGCGACACGGACTTCGCCGAGGTGTTCTTCACCGATGTCCGCGTGCCGGCCGATGCGTTGTTGGGGCCAGTCAACGAGGGCTGGAAAGTGGCCACGACGACGCTCTCGCATGAGCGCGCCGGGGCCGCCCGCCTCTACGCCGAGCTACAGGTCGATCTGCACGATCTGGTGGCGGATTTGGCCGGGGTATACATCGGCGATCGACCCGCGCTCTCGGATCCGGTCACCTTGCACCGCATCGGCGATCTCGCGGTTCGGATCAAATTCCTAGAGGTGCTGTGCCTGAGGTCGATCTCCGCCGCGCTGCACGGAGGCGACGCGTTCTCGTCGGCCAGCCTGGCCAAGACGGTCTGGAGTGAGGCAGGGCAAGCGATGGCATCTCTGGCCTACGACGTGCTGGGACCTTTGGGCAGCGCCCGCTGGGCCAACCTCAGGTTGACCTCCCGGGCACTGACGATCGCAGGCGGCACCACTCAGATCAACAAGAACGTCACCGCGCAACGAGTACTTGGACTGCCGCGCAAATGAATCTCGAACAGACCGATGAGCAGCATGCCCTGCGCGACACGGTGCGCGACTTCCTCACGCAGCACGCCGGCGTAGCAGCGCACACTCGCGCGCTCGTCCACGAACCGAGCGGCACCACCCCAGAGGTATGGCGTGGACTCGCCGCGCTCGGCGCCACGGGTGTCCTCGTTCCCATCGAGTGCGGCGGCGCAGGCATGACGATGACCGACGCCGCAATCGTCGCCGAGGAGATGGGCGCGAGCGTATACCCGGGGCCCTGGTTGTCCAGCGCCGTCGCAGCCCCCCGGGCCATCGCGCGGTTCAGCACGGAGTACGCCGCGGCTGAGCTACTGTCCGCGCTCGCAGACGGAACGACCATCGCCACCGTCGGTCCGCTCGGTCAAGGGCTCGTCCGGGCAACCGAGTCCAGCGCAGTGAGCGGCGACTTCATAATCGCCGACGCCGCGGCGGCCGACATCATCCTGGTCCCCATCGACCGCGGTGACGACGTCGCGATATTTGCCGTCCTCACGGATCTGGCACAGGTACTCGTCACGCGAGAAACGGGAATCGACGAGACTCGCAGGAACTTTCAGGTCGTCCTCGACGAAGCACCCGCGCGGTTCATCGGTAGCGCCGCACCGTCGGCGTTAACAGCCCTCGTCGACGATGTGCTGGTGGCAGAGGCAGCAAGTGCGCTGGGAGCTGCGCAGCGGCTCATCGACTTGGTGGTCGACTACGCCAAGACCCGTGTGCAGTTCGGCCAGCCGATCGGCAGCTTCCAGTCCGTCGCCCACCTCTGCGTCGACATGTACGAGAGGGTGGAGTTGGCGCGCAGCGGGGTAATCCACGCGGCGTGGGCAGCCGATACCGGTGATGCCGGTGAACGTCACGCGGCGACGACTCGACTCAAGGCATTCGCAGGAAAGCTCACCGCAGTCGGAGACACGGCAATACAAGTGTTCGGCGGGATCGGCTACACGTGGGAGCACGACGCGCACTTCTACCTAAAGCGCCTGCTGTCATGGAGCAGTCTGCTCGGCAACCCGGATACCTATCTCCAAGAGATCGGCTCCGCGTTCGCAAGTTCCGTCGTCGGCGCGCTCGAACCCACCTGAAAGGACGGCTACTGTGGACATCAGACATCTGCTCACCGCGACACGATCCGCGCGCAAAACCCTCGATCTCAGCGCGCCTATCAACCTCTATGACGTGCGGGAGTGCTTGAGCATTGGGCTGCAGGCGGCCAATGGCTCCAATCAGCAGTCGTGGCGATGGGTGATCGTGACCGACTCCGACCTGCGGCGAAAGCTGGCAGCGTTCTACCGCGCCGCGTATCTGGACAAGGTCGGCGGTCAGTTGATTGCCGAGTTCATGCCTGATGGAACCCCAGAAGCGCGCTTGATGTCGTCGACCGAATGGCTCGTCGAACGGCTCGGCGAGGTGCCTGTCCTGGTGATTCCGTGCTACGAGCCGACATACCCGCGCCAAGACGGGGATGAATCCTTCTATTTGGCAACCCTTTACGGGTCAATCTTCCCTGCCGTTTGGAACTTCCAACTTGCCCTGCACACGCGCGGTTACGGCACCTGCATCACCACGCTGCATCTGCATCACGAACAGGACGTGCGCGAGCTACTCGGCATACCCGAAACATATGTTCAGGGATGTCTGTTGCCCGTCGGCCGGCTGCGGACGGGGTTGAAGTTCACCCCTGCGCCACGCCGGGCGATCGACGAAGTGATTGGTATAAACGGATGGGGAATCCAATGACCGCACAAGCCAAAGAAACCGAACTGCTTGACCGCATCGCCCGGCTGGAGGATCGCGCGGCAATAGAGGATTGCATGGTGCGCTATTCGCGAGGGATGGATCGCCGCGACCGCCCGCTGCTTCGCTCGGCTTACCACGATGGGGCCATCGACAATCACGTCGGATACGTCGGCGAGGTAGAAGGTTTCATCGATTGGGCATTCGCCTACCATTCGACACAGACCCGGTACCAGCACTACCTGCACAACCACACCGTCGAGATCGACGGCGACGTCGCCCATGCCGAAACCTACTACCTGTTCATCGCCAGAGACGGTGAACCCCTCAACCACATGACACGTTCGGGAGGCCGGTATGTCGACCGCCTCGAGCGGCGTGATGGCCGGTGGGCGATCGTCGAGCGAGTCTGTGTCGTCGAGTGGATGAACGAGACGACGGCAACAACAACTTCAGAGTTCTTCGCGGTGCTTTCGGCGGTACAGTCCGCCACCCACGACCGCAAGGACCCTTCCTATCTGCGTCCGCTGGTCGTTTCGGGGTCATGAGCTCGGCAAATCGGCCGCGCAGGCCGGCGCGCTTGGTCTCCGGACGGTCTGATGATCGCCGGCCATCGATACACTTTCTCAAACCGACGACGGGAGCCGATGACGTGAACGGAGCATTCGCTGTACGTCCGGCCCATCCGGCACTTTTCATCCGGCTTCACCGAGGCGTGCCGGTGTGACCGTGTCCGATGTCGATGCCGGGACCGAACGTGGCGCGAGAAAGCGCACTACGTCGAAGTCAGAACGCAGCATGACTCGTGCGAAGCCAGGTCGCCATCTTCCGGCAAGCGGCTCCGACGAGGCCACGAGGCGCGCCGAAGTGTTGCAGGCGGCAAACACGGTGATCGCCCATCATGGAATCGGCACATCCCTGCAGCAGATCGCTGACGCCTCAGGCATCCTTGTCGGCAGCCTTTACCACCACTTCAAGTCGAAGGACGCACTGCATGCCGCATTGAATCAGCGGTACCGTGCGGACCTGGATCGCATAGGTGGCGCCGCGAAAGCCAAGCTCGCGAGAAGCGATGCCGCACCGGTGGATGAGCAAATCATCGAGTTGTGCCGCGAAATGGCCCGGTGCGCGGTGAAACATCAAGCAGCACTGCAAATGTCCTTCTTTGAAGGCCGATCCAAGAATATCGGTCCCGCCGAGGAAACCGATCGCAATGGGTCGGCCGTCGAGGCGGCGATGTTGCAACTCCTGCGCGAAGGTCGCAGAACCGAATACATCCGAGCGGACCTCGATCTGGCCACCGTCGCGGACCGCATCTGTCAGAGCGTTCTACATGTTGGCCTCGACGTGATCCGGCATGACGCCCCAACCGACGACGTCGCCGACGTGCTCTCTCAGATCCACCTGGAAGGGGTCGCCGGCCACGACACGACCCACGAAGACCTCGACCGTTCACGCGCATTCGCCGTCGCCGACGGTGTCGTCAAGTCGTGGGTCGACGAGAACGAAGCCGCCGTCGATAACGCCTCTCGAGTGCGCACCGCGGCGCGCACGGAGTTCAGCCGTAAGGGCTTCGAGGTGACGACGATTCGCGATATTGCTTCGACAGCGGGTCTCCCTCCCGGCACTGTCTACCGCCACCTCGGGTCGAAAGACGAGATGCTCAAATCGATCATGCTGTCTTTCACCCAGAAGATCGGTGACGCCTGGGCCGACATCATGCGCTCTGATTCTTCGCCCACCGAAAAGCTTGACGCCCTGTGCTGGCTGAACATCAACGCCCTGGAGCGCTTCCCCGATGAGTTCAGAATCCAACTCGCGTGGATGCGGCAGTCGCCGCCAGAGATAGCCGAGCCGATGTGGTCGTTCGACACCCGCGTGCGCGAGATGAGTGCGCTGTTGTCTGAAGGTATTGAATCCGGCGATCTCGTCGTGAAAACACCCCGCGAGGACATCCTCACCCGTTGCGCCATCGGCGTCCTGTGGATCCCGCCGAACATCGTGCGCGAGTTGGGCACTCGCGCGTCACTGATCCACTCCCGCGATACAGTCCTGCGAGGCGTGGCGATCCGCCGACCCTAGGAGCCGAAGCCCTGCGCAAAGCCCGTGCTGGGGGCCGCGTGAAACACGTGCGCACTGGAATCGGGCAGCACCCGGCGAGCGACAAGGTAGTCAACACCCATCCAGCCCTGGCGGATGAACTTGCCGAACTGGATGCACGTCCCTGGTGCACCGCTGGCCGCCGGTACAAACTTCACACCTTCGATTGCCTCCTTAACGCCCGCCCCGGTAAGCGGTCGGGCATTGGCGAGCGCATGAGTGATGACGGTGGCGACATCACGACACAGCGGGGGCATGAAGTAGTTGGGACGCCGACCGAAGCGCTCCTCGAAGCGGCCCAGGAACGCCTGCCCCACGGGGTTGCGCTCGTCATAGCTATCCAGGCCGATCCAGCCGGCCAGTTGCACCATCCACATCGGGTCGATATGAGCCAGCTCGAAGGCTGTGGTCGTGTAGCGGGGCGGATCCCAATCCGCCTTGGCCAGAGCATCGTTGAAGCCCCATAGACCGTGTCCGAAGCCCACGTGGACCACTGCGTCGGGGTTTGTGGCGCGAAGCGACGTCACGGCATCGACCTTGTCGGTCTCGACTTGCGGTATCGCCACCGAACCGACGATCTGCAGACCCGCCCCCTCATAGGCGCGCTCGGCGAAGCCGAGATATTCCTTACCGATCAAGGATGTCTCGTGAGCGATCGCTATCCGGCTGTGGCCATCGGCCTTGAGGACCGCGGCGAGCATCACCGGTTCTTCGGCCATCGACCCGTTGTTCAAAGCGAAGCACCATTCACCCAGCGCCCCTTCGGATCCCGCCAGCGTGATGATGGGAACCTCCGCGGTGCGCTCGACATGCGACCGCAAAGGCACCGCGTTGTCGGAGACATACGGACCGAAAACGACCAGGCAGCCCTCCGCCACGAGTTCGTCATAGGCCAGCTGGACCGATCTGAAGTCGCCGTTCGGCAGCCCGAGCACCTCACGCTTGACCAGCTCGATCGGCCGATCGACCAGCCGCGCCTCGGCCGCCTCGTCGAAGATCAGACGCAGCGAGTCGAGAGTGTCATCGGCGGTCGCGGCGTTGGCCGGGTAATCGATCAACCATCCGACTTTGACTGGCCGAACCGAACCGTATCCGCGCGCTCCTTCATCTGCCATGACAGCAACATACACGATGAATGTTGTTAGGATCGGCCCGTGGGACATCGAGGCGGTGGAGACGCCGAGAGGCGCGCGCGAGGCGATCAGACCCGGCGAGACGTCATCGCCGCCGCTCGCGCCCTCTTCGTCGATCCCGGCTATCACCAGACCAGCGTCGCCGAGATTGTGGCGAAATCGGGGATAGGCACTCGTGGCGCGTTCTACCACCACTTCAAAGACAAAGCCGACCTGTTCCGGTTGGTTTTCGAAGAGGTGCATAGGGATTTGGTAGATCGAGCCATCGCGCACCCCCCGCCCGGTGATGCGTGGGACCGGCTTCGGCTGGGTCTGCACGGCTTCCTCGACGCCGCACTCGAACCAGAAGTCCAGCGCATCGTGCTGGTCGACGGACCGGTGATTCTCGGCTGGCAGGGATTACGCGCAATCGAGGGAGCGGGCGGCCTGGCGCTGGTGCAAGAGGTCCTGCAGGAGGCCATGAATGACGGCGCGATTCAACGGCTGCCCGTCCGCGAACTCGCCAACATGATGTTGGCCGCGCTAGAAGAAGCGTCGCTTCTCGTCGCTCAGGCCACCAACAAGGCGCAGGCCAAGCGGTCAGTAGGACTCGTTCTCGACCGCCTGTTGTTCAGCCTGACCCCCGCGGCCGGTGAACTCGCCTCCGGTGTCCATTGACCCAGCGGCGGCGCTGCTGAAGTCCGGTCAACGCCGCGATGCCTTGACGGCCTTCGCCGGGCTGCGCTTACGCGGGGATGGCCGACCCGCCGTCGGGCTCGCCCCCGGCTGACTCACCGCCTGCCGGCACCACAGCCAGATGTCGTCGACGGTGAGTACGACATTGGGGCCGGTGTGCAGCATGCTGAACTGCCCCAGCGCCGTCAGGGTCGATGTCATCAGCGTGGTCAGTTGGGTGACCGACAGGTCTTTGCGCAGGAGTCCGGCACGCGAGCAGGAGGTCAGTACCCGCTTGAGCAGCTTCTGCTGGGGCTCCCACACCTTCGCGAACGCCTCGGGCCGTTCCAGCTCGAGACTCAGGTTGTAGAGGGTGACTATTCGGCCGCCGACAGCGTCCGACGACTCGGCCCGCGACAGAAACCCTCGGCAGAAGGCCTCGAGTTGACCCATCGGCCCCTCCGCGGCGGACACCTCTTGGCGGATGTCTTCGGTGAACTGGCTTTGGACATTCTCATACAGCGCCAACAGCAGTTCTTCCTTGCCGGCGAAATGCTGATAGAACGCGCGCAGGCTTAGGTTTGAGCGGTCGATCAGATCTTGCACGGTGAAGTCGGCCCGACCCGACTCCTGAACCAATTCCAGCGCCGTCGCGAGGAACCGGGAACTGCGGGCCAGCGCTCGCGCCCGTGCACCGCTGAGGCGCCGTTCGACGGCGCGTTCCTGCCAAGACTCCAACGACTCGACACTGCCGCGGTCTTCAGGCTGGACCGTCGCGCCGCCCTTCTTGGCGGCCTTGGCACTCACCGGCGGCATGATCTCAATCCTTCCAACGGCGTTTCCTATACCATCAGAAGTACCACATCACCGCCGGTAATGGTGATTCTCACCCCCAATGGCGGTGGGTGGATCACCGGGGCCGCAAAATCACGGCGCGTCGTTCATCAGGCTGTTGGCCGCGAACCCATCGACCCTGATCTTGCGGGACGTGAAAAGCCAACGCGCGCCAACGGGACGCAGGACGTCGCGGTAGCGGCCCCAGTGATCGACGCCGATATCGGTGAAGACGGCAAAATAACTGCTCGTTTCGACTTCATGGGTCTCGGCGAGCAGAAACCGAACGCTCGAAACATGGTGGCGCACATAGCTCGGCCGTGCGCGCGAAGGGCTTGGCGACAACTGGGACCGCAGTCCAGCCTCGATCTCGGTGGGCCCCACGAGCGGGGCGCTGCTACCGGTGAACTCCAATATCCCATCAGCGGTGAAACATGACGCCAGCGCCGCAAGGTCGAACGAGTCGGTGGCCGCCGTGTAGTCGGCCAGGGTCTGCCTGACCGACTCGCGTATAGCTGTTTCCCACGGTTCCAATCGAGCTCCTGCGCAATGTCGAAGGGGAGGTGACCTCGCGGGTGCGGAGAGTGTCTAGCGCTTGGCCACCAGTGCACCCTGACGCGGCTGCCCCAGAAAAAGGCGGCCCACCTGATAGAGCGCGCGGCTCGGCAGGAGGCGCCCACTTAACATCATCATGCGAGCGTCCAGCCCCGCGCCGCGCCTGACGAACGGCGCCTTGTCCCGATCGAGGGATTTCGCAAGCACCTTGGCGAACGCGTCAGGCGCTCGCGCGAGTTTGAGGGCGCGGTGTCCCCGCACATCCAACGGACCGTGTTGCTTGCCATAGACACCGTCCCAGTCGCGATAATCGGGATAGCCCGGCGCACGGTCGTCGATGATGTCGGTGTCGAACATTCCGGCGATCAGCACGGTGACGCCCAGACCGAACGGGGCGATCTCTGCCGCAAGCGATTCCGCGAAGCGCTCAAGGGCCGCCTTGGCCGCCGAGTAAGCCGCCGCCGACGGCATCCCCCAAATACCGCCCTGGCTGCAGACCATAACGAAGCGCCCGCGCCGGGCCTCACGCATGCTGGGCAACAACGCTTTGGTGAGTCCGACAGGCCCGAACAAGTTCGTCGAAAATACTTGCATCCACGCATCGTCCGGTGTTTCCTCGACGAAACCCAGCGCGTTTACTCCGGCGTTGTGGACGATGGCGTGCGGCGCCCCGACCGCGTCGACAATCGCCTGGCCGGCCTGCTTGAGCGATTCGGGATCGGTCAGGTCCAGTTGGACGCCGACGAGCCGGGAATCATCGGGCGCAGCTCCGGTCTCGCGACGAATTCGCTCAAGTCCGACATCGGGTGTGCGCATAGCAGCCACGACACGCCACCCCTGCTTGTAGAGCCGGATCGCCGAGGCCAATCCGAGCCCGCGGGACGCGCCGGTGATCACCACAGTGCGAGGCTCGGTCATCGGTCCGCTCCCGACGCCAACACGGTTGGCTGCTCCAATGCAATCACCTTTCCCGATACCCGACGACATCCACATAACAGGGCTTCTCGAAAACGAAAATGTCGCTTCTGAGCAACCCGCCAATGTCTGACACGTCAGCCTAACCAACTCGGGCCAGCGCTGTTCAGCGCGGCCATAAGTCGCTAACCGACACGACGTGTGCGGTTACTGCGGACCATTGGGCCATTTGAGCAGCGCGCCCGCGTCGACGCGGATGTGCTGGCCGGTGATGTAGCGGCTCTCATCGCTGGCCAGGAACACCGCAAGGTGGGCGATGTCCTCGGGCTCGACATAGGGAATCGGCATCGCCTGGAAGAACTGAAAGAACGGCTCGGCGTCCTCGCGAGTGGGCGTCTTGCCTTCGGCCATCATGTCGGGCCGGAAGACGCCATACATGCCCTCATGGTGCAGCAGGTGAGTGTTGCAGTTCGTCGGGTGCATGCAATTGACCCGGATCATCTTCGGGGCCAGGTGCAGGGCGAGCTCGTCGACGTATTCGATCACGATGCGCTTGCTGAACCCGTAGCCGGCGCCGCCGGGACCCACGTTCGGGTTGTCGAGAGTGCTGCGCATCATGCCGGCCGTCGAGCCCGTGATGATGACCGAAGCCCCCTCGGTCAGGTGCGGCAACGTGGCGGCGACGGTGTTCAGCACGCCGACGAGATCGACGTCGGTGGCGTCGACGAAACCCATCACGTCGGGCTTGCCCATGGCCATCGGGAAAATGCCCGCGTTAGCGACGACGATGTCGATCTTGCCGAGATCCGCCAGGCCCGCCTCCACGGCGTCGCGAAGCTCATGGCGTTCTCGCACGTCGCCCACCCGGGCAACGACCCGCCGGCCCAGTTCCTTGACCGACCTCTCGGTCTCCGCAAGATCGTCAGGCGTCGCAAGCGGATACGGGTTGGATTCGATCTGGCGACAGATATCCACCGCGATGATATCGGCGCCTTCCTTGGCCATCGCGATCGCGTGAGCGCGCCCCTGTCCGCGAGCAGCGCCGGTGATGAAAGCAACCTTGCCTTCGAGCCTTCCGGCCATAGTGACCTCCGTCAGTAGGTGGCGCAGCCGCGCGCCAGCACCGAATTCCGCCCCAACCTACGGTGTGTAGGTTGGAATATCAAGGCGGACCCACGCGGTGGACATTTGCATGTGGCTCATCAACGCGGTCAACGACACCGCGCCCGGGCTGCGCGGGATCGGACTGTGGGACGAACACGGGCGCGTATCCGATGCCGTCGTCGGTCTCGTGACATTCGAAGCGCACCTCGACCGCCAGGCCCACATGAACCGAATCAGGCTCGCAGTCAACGATATTGGTGGCTATCCGCAATCCTGGACCCTCACCGAGCTCGACGATAGCAATCACATATGGAACCGGCACCGCCGGATTGAACGGCTGGCAATTGACCGTATAGGTGAACACCGTGCCCCGACCCGAGACCGGCCGAGCCTCGACCGCTCCGCCGCAATCGGGGCAGTCCTCGGCGGGCCGGCTCACCCACAAGCCGCACCGCGTGCACCGCGTAATGTGTAGCCGCCCATCAGCTCCCCCTGTCCAAAACATCCGATTGTGCTCGGACAGCTCGGGGAAAATCCGCGCCGGGACAACGGGCGCTCCGTCATCGGACATCAATGGAAACGTACATTCTCATTACCGGTGTGCACAATGAGGCACTTATGCTGGCCCAGACCGAACGGGACTTCTCCAGGCGGGTAATGCTAGATGGACACTTTCGAAAAGGACGCAATCGTTAGCGGCCTGGGCATTTCGCGGATCGGCAGGCGGACCGGCATCCCGGGCCTCGAGTTGACCCTCGACGCAGCCCGTGCCGCGATCGACGACGCGGGGCGGGCGCCCGGCGATATCGACGGAATCATCACTTTCGGCGACACCCCGCCATCCGACGTCATCACCGGCCTCGTCAACCGGGCCGCCGAGGTCGGCTTCGGGTTCGCCACCGGCGGTGTGGTCACTCCCGTCATGTCAGCCTTCCGTGCCGTGTCCGAGCGGCGCGCGCGACACGTTCTGGTTTATCGGACGGTGGCAATGCTGGGTGGGGCGATGACCGACCAGGCGCCGTCGGCGCTCCTCACTCCGCTGTCCGATCCCCCGGTCGAGCCTCGCGCCCCGGGCACCCGACGCAAGCTCAGGCCATTCGAGGACCTCGACGAGTTGATGGCCGCGCACGCCTACTCGGCCGCCAACTGGTTGGCGATGCATTGCCGCCGCCACATGGAGCTGAACGGAACGACAAAGAGCAGCTGGGCTGGCTGGCGATCAACAGTAGGCGCAACGCTGGTCTCAATCCCCTTGCGGCGTTTCGCGACCCGATGACCATGGACGACTACCTAGCTGCCCGCCTGGTGTCGACGCCCTTCGGGCTGTTCGACTGCGACGTGCCGATCGACGGCTCGACTATCGCCCATTCGTTCTCGGATTGCCTTGTTCTCACAAATTGCTGGCAGTCATTCTCACGGAGCTACGCTAGCTTGCGGCCGCGCGCTGCACCCGGTTTGCTTCACCAGTGCGGTCGGCAGACGGCGGATTGACGGAATCCTCTTGAGCGCCCCGCCGAAGGGGTAGCACGCCCGAGCCGCACGGGGACACATCGCCAACGCGAACCGCGCGTTCGCGAACGTCGATTCTCATATGAAAGAATCGCGTCGGCGTCGCATCAATGAGCCTCAGTACAGCGTTTGAGAAGGGAGCTTTTGTGGGTAAGGCATTGCTACTCATGGATATTCAGCACGGCACCACAGGCCGCTACGGGGCCACCTCCGAGTACTTCGACCGCGTGGTGGCCACACAGGCCAAGGCCGAAGAAGTAGGCATGCCGGTGATTCTCGTGCGGGTCGGCTTCTCGCCAGGCTATCCCGAAGTGTCGGACCGCAACAAGAGTTTTGCTGCGGTGAAGGAGACGGGAAATCTGTTGCTCGGCGAGCCGTCGACGGAAGTCGAACCCCGATTGCTACGGGGCAGGGGCGAACTCGTGGTCACCAAGAAGCGCATCAGTGCCTTCGCCGGCAGCGACCTAATGGAGATCCTGCGCGCGCGCGACGTCGACCACCTGGTGCTAGCCGGGATTGCCACCGGCGGGGTGGTGCTGTCGACCGTCCGGCAAGCCGCCGATCTCGACTTCCGGTTGACGGTCCTCAGCGACCTATGCCTAGATCGCGATGAGGAGGTCCACCGGGTGTTGGTCGAGAAGGTCTTCCCGCGCCACGGTGACGTCATAACGTCAGCGGACTGGAAGCCGTAGCTGCCCACCGCGTACCTACTGGCCCAGCTATTTCCCAAGTGGTTGATTGGGCACACCCGGGAAGAGTTGCTCCGTCGGCCCCGAGTCGACCCAACCTCCCAGCTTCGTGGCGAGATGAGGTGCAAAGACCGCGCCGTAGAGCACGTGACCTACCACGACCACAGCGACAATCGACAGTAGAGTCGATTGCAGTCGGCCCGAGGACCGCTTTGCCGCCCAGATCTCGATGAGGTTTCGTCCGTCGGAATCTGTACGTCCCAGCAGGTAGGTGAAGACCATCATCTGCACACCCATCGCCAGGGCGTCGTAGAGCGGATACTGATAGATGGTTCGTTCCCACAACGCGAGCCCGGGAATCACGTACCCGTAGTGAAAGGTGGCCAGCCGGGACCCGATGATCGCGTTGAAAAGCAAAGCCCAGCAGACACCGACGACGAGGCCGACGGTGAGAAGTGTTATCGGCTTGCGCCATTGGAACTTTGCACTCAGCCATTGCCCGATCGGTGCGCCGATGACGGCAGGCAGGACGAAGTACGGGATATAGCCGAAGGGCACCGACGCTGGCAGACCGCCCCAGGTCATGTTCAATGGCCACCATGACGGCATTCGCGGCCAGGCGGGCGTGAACTGGGCGTACATCGCCCAGTCGTAAGGCGCTTCGATCCATGAGAATGAGAGCGCCGAGATGGACAAAAACAGAACCGGGTGTAGCCGCCGCTTGCGAATGCTGAGATAGACCCCAAGAGCGAGGAAGAGGACGCCGCCGGCCCAGGCAAAGATCAAGATCCCCATCAGCGTGGGTGTCATTTCTGGGCTCATTTATGGAGGTCCTCGGTAGGGCTGCGACGCGCCTCGGGATCAAGGAAGATCACCAGACTGAATATCACAACGATCAATCCGAATAGCGTGCCCAACATGATGAAAGCACCCACGTTCACGCCTCCTGGCCGGCAGCAAAATTCTGGTAGCGATGACTATCGAAATCGATAATGAACATTACCGTAGTCAATGCCCACCGCCGCACCGTGTTTCGTACCGCGACGATTGCCTGAGCCACGATCCGTCGAAACGCCCCACGCGACCGGTTGGTCGACGTCGGCGCAGCACCAAAATCGACGTGACCCGGCATGCGCGAGAATTATGCCTCTCAATCGGCGCTAGAGTACGTTGCCGCTATAGCATCATCGTTACTTGGGATCCTCGGGCGACGGTCGATCCGCAGCCCGTGACTTCAGGTCGAAGTAAGGGACGGGAGCGCGAAGTGTCCAAGATTAGAGTCGTTTAGGTCGCGACGGGCACTGTTGGCACGCATAGCCTCCGTACGATCGTGGGCCGAAGAGACAAGGATCTCGTGGGTCTGCTCGTCTTCACCCCGGATAAGGTTGGCAAGGATGCCGGTGAGCTCATCGGTGGTGATCCCGTCGGGGTTCGGGCGAGCGACAACTTCGATGAGATCCTTGCACTGGATGCAGATGCCCTGTCATTCAACGCCCTTGGCGACACGCTGGATTCTGAAGTTGCGCTCAAGCAGTTATTTCTTCTGCTCGATCGGGAAAGAACGTCTGCTCAACCGCGGTGACCACGCACATCTATCACCGATCATTAAGGGCTTTCCACTGAAGGACAAGCTATAAGGAGCAGTGAGAAGGGCGGTGTTTCCTTCCACAGTTCGGGTATCAACCCCGGGTACATGATGGACGTGTGAACGTCGCGTCATCGATCTCCAATCCCATGGCGTCGGCCAGCATTTGCACCGACACAAAATATGGATTCTCGAACACCATCTCACGCGGGAGTTCAAAGTTGACTTCCTCAGGTTGTTTGCCGTACCCGAGGTAGCCGGCGATCTGATTCGACGTGTAGCGCGACATTTCGACCATCTCAGTCATGTAGAGGGTGTCGATGCGGCGGCATACTCTACCAAGCATGATTGGTCTGGTGTTCGGAGCGATACGGGTGCAAACGGGCGTGACGATACGTTTGTCGGAACTGGCGACCTGATCGGAGGAGTCGCACTGCTTCCACTTCCGCCCGGGTGCACCGATCTCGAGATCGGATGGGAGGTTGCACCGAGGCTGTGGGGTCACGGCTACGGCGCGGAAGCTGGTCATGCGGTGGCCCATCAAGCATTCACAAACGTCGGTGTCAGTGAGGTCTTCGCCGTAGTGCGGCCGGGGTCGCTACGGCGAGGCGAGTGGGCATGGAATGGGTCGGCGAGACGGACAAGTACTACAACCTGACCCTTGAGGTCTACCGTCTTACCAAAGCAGATTTGGATCTGCCAGAGCCCGCGTGCGCACCGGCGCCGGGATCGCCCTAGCCCTGAATACTGTAGCGGCGCCCTCTCAGCACGACGAAATAATCTGTCAAACCGTGGCATTGGCGGTCTTGCTGACGAAATATGTTGTGGCAATTTGTCGTTTTCAAGCTGCGATCCACGGCCGTTGCAACTGGGCCACCGCGCAGTCTGGTTGCAATCGAGAGATTACCGGGGCAGGCGACCCATCACTGGAGACATGTGAGGACGTAGAATCTCTAGTGAGGTGGGGAACCCAAATCGGCAACGAACCGATAATCGGATGGCATGTCCGCACCAGAATGCCGACCAGCTGCCACTGACACGTCCCGGACAAGCAACGCGCGACAGCATCATCAGCTATGCCGCCGAGTGCCAACACCAACGCGGGCACATCAGGGCCTCACATCAGGCGGGCAGTAGCGTATCGGGCCCCGCGACATAACGTAATCAGCTGCCGCCTGATGCAGCCGTACACCACCGTGATCTGGGCAAACGTGGATCGAGTCTGCTGGTACTGAGACAACCGGTTGGGAACTGTCGTCAGAATCGTCGTCAACCGGGATGCCACACGCCGATAAAATCACAGTTTTTCCTGGTGGAGCTAAGGGGACTCGAACCCCTGACCCCCACACTGCCAGTGTGGTGCGCTACCAGCTGCGCCATAGCCCCAAGAAGTTGTGCCCATCGAAGCTACACCACCGGCAACGAGCGTTCAAAGTCGCTGGTCACGCCTGCTACCCGATGACCGAATTAACCACCTCACGGGCGGTCTTCTGCACCTCGGCCAGATGCTCGGGCCCCTTGAAGGATTCCGCGTAGATCTTGTAGACGTCCTCGGTGCCCGACGGTCGCGCGGCAAACCACGCGTTGGCCGTCGTCACCTTCAAGCCGCCCAGCGGCGCGCCGTTACCGGGCGCGGTGGTCAGCTTTGCGGTGATCGGCTCCCCCGCCAACTCGGTGGCGGTCACCTGATCGGCCGACAGCTTGGCCAGCCGCGACTTCTGGTCACGGTCGGCGGGCGCATCGACTCGCGCATAGTAGGGCGTGCCGTATTCGTCGGCCAGCGCCTGGTACCGCTGCGACGGGGTGGCACCGGTGACGGCCAGGATCTCGGAGGCCAGCAGAGCCAGGGTGATGCCGTCCTTGTCGGTGGTCCACACCGAGCCGTCGCGCCGCAGGAACGACGCCCCCGCCGACTCCTCGCCGCCGAAGCCGATGGTGCCGCCGATCAGGCCGTCGACGAACCATTTGAAGCCGACCGGAACCTCGACCAGCTTGCGGCCCATACCGGCGACCACCCGGTCGATGATCGACGAACTGACCGCGGTCTTACCGACCGCGATGCCGGCCGGCCAGGACGGCCGGTGGGTATAGAGATAGTCGATGGCCACCGCCAGATAGTGATTGGGATTCATCAGACCCGCATCGGGGGTGACGATGCCATGGCGATCTGAGTCGGCGTCGTTGCCGGTGGCGATCTGGTAGCGATCCCGGTTGGCGATCAGCGAGGCCATCGCGTCCGGCGAGCTGCAGTCCATCCGGATCTTGCCGTCGTGGTCGAGCGTCATGAACCGCCAAGTCGCGTCGACGAGCGGATTGACCACGGTCAACTCGAGCTGGTGCCGCTCGGCTATCGCTGCCCAGTAGTCCACGCTGGCCCCGCCGAGCGGGTCCGCGCCGATCCGAACTCCGGCCTTGCGGATCACGTCGACATCCACCACGTTCGGCAAGTCGTCCACATAGCTGTCCATATAGTCATGGCGCCGGGTGGTCCGCAGCGCCCGGGCAAGCGGCGTGCGCTTCACCGTCGACCCGCTGCGCAGAATCTCGTTGGCGCGCTTGGCTATTGCGTTGGTCGCGTCGGTCTCCGCCGGGCCGCCATTGGGCGGGTTGTACTTGAACCCCCCGTCGGGCGGCGGGTTGTGCGACGGCGTCACGACGATCCCGTCGGCCAGCGCTTCGGTGCGACCCCGGTTATAGGTGAGGATCGCGTGGCTGACCGCCGGCGTCGGCGTGTACCGGTCGGCCGAATCGATCATCGCCACCACCTCATTGGCGGCCAGCACTTCCAGCGCCGACACCCACGCCGGCTCCGAGAGGCCGTGCGTGTCGCGCCCGATGAACAACGGCCCGGTGGTGCCCTGGACTGCGCGGTATTCGACGATGGCCTGGGTGATCGCGAGGATGTGCGCCTCGTTGAATGCCCCGTTGAGCGCAGAGCCTCGGTGACCCGACGTGCCGAACACCACCTGTTGGGCGACGTCGTCGGGATCGGGTTCGATCGAGTAATAGGCCGTCACCAGATGGGGCAGATCGACAAGGTCTTCGGGCTGGGCCGGCTGACCGGCGCGCGGGTTGGCCACCATGGTTACCAATTCTGCACGCAGCCCACCTCTCTGACTTCTCACCTACTTTCCCGACTTCTCAGGTTTACCCGTTGGTAAGTCGCCCCTACGCTGCTATGCGCACGCTCGCACACCGAAGGGAACCGGCCCGTGGCACACGACTATCGCGAGTTGGCGGCGATTTTCGCCGGCGGAGCGCTGGGCACCCTGGCCCGTGTCGTCCTGAGCACCCTCTTCGTCAATGACCCGGCCGCCTGGCCATGGCCCACATTCACCGTCAACATCGTCGGCGCCTTTCTGGTCGGATATTTCACCACCCGCCTGCTGGAGCGGTTGCCATTGTCGAGCTATCGGCGCCCCCTGCTCGGCACCGGATTTTGCGGCGGATTGACGACCTTCTCGACGATGCAGGTCGAGACGCTGAAGATGATCGAGCACGGCCACTGGGCCCTGGCCGCGGTCTACACCGCTACCAGCATCGTGCTGGGATTGCTGGCCGTGCACCTGGCGACCGCTCTGGTTCGCCGAGTGAGGATGCGCTGGTGACGGGCATGACCGTGTTGGTCTGGACCGGCGTCGTGCTCGTCGGCGGCATCGGTTCGGTGCTGCGCTTCGTGATCGATCGTGCGGTGGCGCGCCGGGCGGCCCGGCCGTTTCCGTTCGGCACGCTGGCCGTGAACATCAGCGGCGCCGCGCTGCTGGGTTTTCTCGGTGGCCTGGCGCTGAGCAAGGAGGCGGCGCTGCTGGCCGGCACCGCGTTCGTCGGCGCCTACACCACCTTCTCCACCTGGATGCTGGAAACCCACCGCCTCAGCGAGGAGCATCAGATGCGTTCGGCGCTCGGCAATGTCGTCGTCAGCGTCGCCCTCGGCATGGCCGCTGCGCTACTCGGGCAATGGGTTGGGAGCCGACTATGAACCAACCGTGCTTGAAATTGACCGCGTACTTCGGCGAGCGCCAACGCGTTGTCGGCGATGGTGCGCGCTTTCTGGCCGATGCGATGCTGGATCTGTTCGGCGCCCACGACGTCGCGACCAGCGTGATGCTGCGCGGGATCGCCAGTTTCGGTCTGAAGCACGAGCTGCGCAGTGACGTCTCGCTGAGCCTGTCCGAGGATCCGGCGGTGGCGGTCGCCGCGGTCGATGAGGAGCCGAAGATTCGTTCGCTGGTCAGCGATGTCGCGGCGATGACGGACCGGGGGCTGCTGACTCTGGAGCGGGCGCGACTGGTCACCCGGCAACGTGGCACCGACCCGCTGAGCGACTTCGGCAGCCACAACGGGGACGCCGCCAAACTCACCGTGTACGTAGGCCGCCAGGAGCGTGTCGCCGGGAGGCGCGCGTATGCCGCGATATGCGACCTGCTGTATCGACACGGGTTCGCCGGTGCCATAGCGCTTCTCGGGGTCGACGGCACGGCGCATGGTGAGCGCTACCGGGCCCGCTTCTTCGGCCGCAACGTCAACGTGCCGCTGATGATCATCGCGATCGGAACGACCGAGCAGGCTTCCGCCGCCGCGACGGAACTCGCCACCATGGTGCCCAACCCGTTGCTGACCGTCGAGCGGGTGCGGTTGTGCAAACGCGACGGTGAGCTGCTCGCGCGCCCCCAGCTGCTGCCGACGACCGATGCCCAGGGACGCACCCTGTGGCAAAAGCTGATGGTGTACACCGCCGAGGCCACCACGCACGACGGCCTGCCGATCCACCGCGCGCTTGTCCAACACCTATTGCATTCCGGGACGGCGCGCGGTGCCACGGTACTGCGCGGCACGTGGGGGTTCCACGGAAACCATAAACCGCACGGGGACAAACTATTTCAGCTTGCGCGCGGGGTGCCGGTCACCACCATCGTTGTCGACACACCGGAGTCCATCGCGCGCAGTTTCGACATCGTCGACGAGCTCACGTCCCGCCATGGGCTGGTGACCAGCGAGATGGTCCCGGCGGCGCTGTCGCTCGACGAGAACCAACGACTCGGTGACATCACGCTGGCACAGCACGACTACTGACGGATGCCACTCAACATCGCGTCCAGGAGACCGTCGAATCGCGCCTTCGGTTCGCCGACGCCGGGTTGCGTTAACGCGTGGAGGAGCAAGGTGCCGATCAGCGCGACGGCGACGGCATCGAGGTCGGCGTCGGCGCGGACTTGCCCATCTTCGACCGCTTGACGAAGTCGTGTCATCAACCCGGCATGCTGGGGTGCGCTCAGTTGCAGATACAGGGCCGTGCCATCGGCCGAGTTCGCCGCCGCGGCAGCGATGAGGGCTTGCACCAACGCCGCATTCGGCGGCTGGGCCAGGAAATCGGCATGTTCCTTGAGCCATGACCGTAGGTCGGCATGGATGTCTCCGGTCGCGGCGACGGGAAACGATCCGGTTCCTCCGTACGCCTCCAGGACCGCTTCGGCGACCAACGGCGCTTTCGACGACCATCGGCGGTAGAGGGTCTTCTTCCCCACCCGGGCGCGGGCCGCGACACTTTCCATCGACAGTTCGGCGTAACTGCCCTCGGCCAGGAGCTCACGAGCGGCAACCAGAATCGCGTGGTGAAGTTGCGTATCGCGCGGCCGGCCGCCCCGGTCACGCTCGTGGCCAACCGCCGATTCAGTTAAGGTCACATCAGATACGATACGTGTCGTTTCCCATCAAGACGAAAGGATCCGCCGTGGCTATCAACTCGTTGTCGGTGCCCAAGACGTGGGATGACATCACGCCCGAGTGGATGTCGGCGGCGCTGGCGGCGGATCATCCCGGCGCGGTGGTGGAGGCGGTGACCCTTGATTCTCGTGACGACGGCACCAACCGTCGGGCACGCCTGGGCGTGACCTACTCGGCGGGCAGCGGACCGGCGACGGTCTTCGCCAAGGCCGCCGATCCCGCGCACAAGCAACTGATCCGGATGACCAGCGGCATGTTTCACGAGCCGCGACTCTTCACCTGCGGAGTGGATTTGCCGCTGGAACACCCCAAGGTTTACGTCGCCCTGATCGACGAGGCGGACTACGACTTCGTGATGGTGATGGAAGATCTCACTGCTCGTGGGGCCGACCCCCGAGACGCCACCCGACCGATGACCGTGGCGGAAGCCGCCACGGGCGTGCGCGGCCTGGGACGGATGCACGGCAAATATTGGGGTGACCGGGTGCTGCGCGACCCCGCCTTGGGATGGCTCGAACCGTTCTTGCCTTGGGACGGAATGGAAATGGCGCCGCTGCACGCTGCGCTCGAACGCCTCGGTGAAGACGCTCCCGCGGCCGTGACGTCGTTGACCATCAACGAGCTGATCGAGTCAATCTGGAAGCCCTACATCAGAACGCTGACCACATCGCCGCAGACCTTGCTGCACGGCGACCCCCACATCGGCAACACGTATCTGCTGCCCAGTGGCGAGGTGGGTTTTCTCGACTGGCAGGTGGCCCGCCGGGGCAACTGGTCGCTGGATCTGGGTTACTTCCTGCAGGGCGCCCTGACCGTTGCGGATCGCCGTCGCAGCGAGCGCGAGCTGCTCGAGGAATACCGCCAGTCGCTGGGGCTGCCCGATCACGAGATGCCGACCATGGACGAGATCTGGTTGCGTTACCGGGCGTCGGTGGCACACGGACTGACCCTGTGGTTGTGTACCGCTAGCGCCGGCGAACTGTGGCAACGCCCCGACATCGCTCTCGCACTGGCACAACGCTATTCGATCGCATACGCCGATCTCGACACGCCTTCAGCTCTGGCCGAAATCACCGAATAGCCGTCGTCATCCACTGGTCGGCCAGCGCCGAAACCCAGCCGGTGGCGGCCTCCGGGCGGTCCGGTGGCGCCTGCACAAGAACCAATTCGTCGACGCCCAGCTCGGCGAGCGCGCCGACATCGCCAACGCTTGGCTCGCACAGCGCCACGGACAGCCGCAATTGGGCACGGTCACGCCCCGACTCGGCGCACAGCTGCGCCAGCCTGGCGACCCGCTCGCGCACCGCGGCCACCCCGTCCAGGTTGAACCCGTACCAGCCATCTCCCCATGCCGCCGCCCGCCGCAGCGCCGGATCGCTGTTGCCCCCGACCACAACCGGGATGCGACGATTGTGGACCGGCTTGGGGTTGACCCGGATCGAGTCGAAGTCGACGAACTTCCCGTCGAACGAGGCGACGTCATCGCGCCACAACGTGCGCATCGCGGCGACGTATTCGGCGGTGCGGGCAGCGCGATGCTCGAACGGCACCCCGAGCGAGGCGAACTCCTCCCTGGACCACCCGACGCCCACGCCGAGCGTCAGCCGACCGCCGCTCAACCGATCCAGGCTCGCGGCCTGCTTGGCCACCACCACCGGGTTGTGCTCGGGCAGCAGGAGCACGCCCGTCGCCACGCCGATCCGGGACGAGGCGGCGGCGGCGAAGCTCAGCGCGATCATCGGGTCAAGCCAATCCGCCTGTGCCGGAACGGCTATGACACCGTCGCCGGAATACGGGTAGCGCGACGCGGATCGGTCGACCATGACAACGTGTTCACCCGCCCATAGGGTCGCGAAGCCGCAGCCGTCCGCGGCCGACGCGACGGCGTCGATCACCGCCCGGTCGGCACCGGCGCCGATGCCCAGTGCATGCAGTCCCAGTTGCATCGCACGATCGTCCCTTGGTCAGCGGCTTTTGAGAAGCTTCGCCAGGACCGCCACGTGACTCCCGTCCAGGTCGCGGGTGGCCGTCACCAGCGTCACCACGCCGCGTTTGGTGAGCTTTCGCAACTCCTCCAGCGCCGCGCTGTCGCGGAGTTCCTCCTTGTAGCGCGCCGCGAATTCGTCGAACCGTTCCGGCTGGTGGTGATACCACTCCCGCAGTTCTTTCGACGGCGCGACGTCCTTGCACCAGATGCCGACCCGCGGGTCGTCCCTACGGAATCCGCGCGGCCAGATGCGATCCACCAAAACCCGCTGGCCGTCGTCGGCGTCAATGTCTTCGTAGACCCGCGCCGCCCGGATCCGCTTACCGGCGCTCACCTGGCCAGGGTAGCGACGAATCGGATGTCAGCGGAGCGTGTTAGACTCGAACACATGTTCGATAGCTTGACTACGGTCGACCCGGTTGACCAAGCGGCGTTGATCGAGCGCATCGCCGAGCTGGAAAGAATCAAATCCGCGGCGGCAGCGGGCCAGGCCCGAGCGGCGGCGGCGCTGGACAAAGCACGCCGGGTCGCCGAAGCGGCCGCCGGCGTGCCCGCAGCGCAGCGCGGACGTGGCGTGGCCAGCGAGATCGCGCTGGCGCGACGCGACGCACCCGCCCGGGGCAGCCGGCATCTTGGCTTTGCCAAAGCCCTGGTGCACGAGATGCCGCACACGCTGGGGGCGCTGGAGTGCGGCGCGCTGTCGGAGTGGCGCGCCACGCTGATCGTGCGCGAAAGCGCATGCTTGGACGTCGAGGACCGCCGCGCGTTGGATGCCGAGTTGTGCGCCGATCTAGCCGGCCTGAACGGAATGGGCGACGCGCGAGTGGCCGCGGCCGCGAAGGCGATCGCC
Source organism: Mycobacterium sp. (assembly GCF_052145595.1). Taxonomy (GTDB): domain Bacteria; phylum Actinomycetota; class Actinomycetes; order Mycobacteriales; family Mycobacteriaceae; genus Mycobacterium. The sequence goes on from NZ_JBKQOI010000103.1 coordinate 36,541, forward strand.
TACCGGCTGGACCCGCATGCCGTGGTCGAGCGAGCCGCCAAAGCCGAGAGTGAACGCACCGTGACCATTCGGCCGGCGCCCGACACCATGACGTATCTGACCGCGTTGTTGCCGGTGGCCCAGGGAGTTTCGGTGTACGCGGCGCTGCGCCGCGAGGCGGACACCCGCTGCGACGGGCGCTCACGCGGACAGGTGATGGCAGACACCCTCGTCGAACAGGTCACGGGGCGCGACGCGACGGTCCCGACGCCGATCGCGGTCAACCTGGTCCTCTCGGATGAAACGCTGTTGGGCCGTGGCAGCGCACCGGCCGATATCCGCGGGTACGGCCCCGTCCCCGCAGCGGTCGCCCGCGCAATGGTATCCAGCGCTGTCGCCGACCGAAGCTCCCGCGCAACGCTGCGCAGGCTCTACGCCCATCCCCGGTCCGGGGCGCTGGTGGCGATGGAGTCACGGGCACGGCTCTTTCCGCGCGGTTTGGCCGCGTTCATCGAGCTGCGGGATCGAGGTTGCCGCACTCCTTACTGCGATGCGCCGATCCGACACCGCGACCATGCGAAACCATGGGGCGAAGGCGGACCGACCACCGCAGACAACGGTCTCGGCTCGTGCGAGCGGTGCAACTATGCGAAGGAGGCGCCCGGCTGGCAGGTGAGCACCCGTGTCGACAAAAACGGTAGGCACACAGCAGAATTCACCACGCCAACCGGTAAGCAATACCAGTCTGGGGCTCCGCCAAGCGGGCCGACAATCGAGATCGGCGAACTCGAAGTCCGAATCGGCGTCGCGATCGCCCGGCATGCCGCCTAGGCTAACGAACCGCCACGGCCGGTGAGGCGCTCGACATCGACGACTTCACCGCGATTGATGCTGACCCAATCGCGTCCATCAAGGTATGGACGCAGACTTCGGCCGATGAGATCAAGATCGGCCGGTGCCTTGGGCCGCTGCAGCTCGTAGACGTGCGGCAGCCCAGCCATGCCGGTGACGACGCTCCACAGCGTGAGGGCAGCCGAACCGGTCGGCGGGTCCACCAATACCGGCCCGAACAGGCACTGGTCCGACAGAAACAGCGTCGGCACACCGAATCCGCCCGCATCGATGACGCGTTGATGGTCGTCGCGAATCTCGTCGTGGGTGGTCGAGTCGTCTAACGCCGCATCGAGAACCGCCGCGTCGGCGCCGATGTCGCTCAGCAGCCGTCGCGCAACCGCGGGATCGTGCGGTTTGCCGCCCAGGGTGTGCAGTTCACGTCCGATCGCGGCGTACCACCGATCCAGCGATGACATGTCCGTTCGGCGCAGCAGCGCCCCGATCCGCATCAATGACCAGCCGTAGGACCACTGCCTCTCCCACGGGTGTTTTTGACCGTCTGACCGGTTGATCTCCTCGAGGCTGAAGAATCGCCAATTGACGGTTATGCCGAGCTGCTCACGGACGTCGCGGATCCACAACGAGGTCTGGTAAGCAAACGGGCACATCGGGTCGAAGTGGAAATCCACCGTGGTGCTCATCGGACGACCGCAGGCTATTTGGCGGTTAATGCGGCGAATATCGCTGCGTTAGCCGCCGCTCCGACGGCAGCGACACTCAGATCACGGGCTTTGACGTGGAAGCCCACGGCCAGCACGAAGTAGATCGTGAGCATCGCAGTCGTCAGCCGCGCCAGCCCCGGGGACCATCGCGCCGAAAACAGACCGATTGCCGCAGCCGCCTTGATAGGAGCGAATATCCACCGGTATCGGGGCGGAAAATTGATCGCATCGAGCACTTGAGTCACGAATGGCACCGGAATGGCATCGCCGACCGCACTTGCGGCCAAGTAAGTCGCCAACACGTCATAGGTTCGCACTGACGCCATGATCTTCCCTATCTGGTCAGTAGTGATACGTGTCCGACGGCGCGGGCGAGTGAACCCGTTCGTCCTCGAAGTCGAACGCTTCGATGCCGTAAGCGCGAGCCAGCTCGAGGATCTTGGTGGCGCGGGCGATACGCGGCAGATCGGAGCCGTTGCGGATCTCTCCCCCGTCACGTTCGAACTCGGCGAAAAACTCTTTGGCCCACGCGATTTCATCTTGCGACGGGGATAATCCCTCATTCACCACGGCACATTGGTCCGGGGTGAGGCAGATCTTGCCGGTCATGCCGAATTCGACGGAGACGGCGGTGGCTTCGATGAGTTTCAACGGGTTGGAGCCAATGGTCGGCCCATCGATCGCACTGGGCAGGTTCGCCGCCTTGGCGGCAATGGTGAAGCGTGACCGCGCGTAAGCCAGAGTGGTTGGCTCTTCTCCGAAACCGGTGTCACGGCGGAAATCGCCGATGCCGAAGGCGAGCCGGAACGTGCCTTTGGCGGCCGCGATCTCGGTGATGCGCTCGAGGCCCCGGGCCGTTTCAACCAGCGCGACGATCGGCACATTGGGCAACCGTTGGGCGGTCTCGGTCACGTGGTCCACCGATTCGACCATCGCCAGCATCACCCCGCCGACCGGTATTTCGGCCAGTGCCGCCAGATCGTCCGCCCACCAAGGGGTGCCGAAGCCGTTGATCCGGACCCAGTCGGTGTTTTCGGCGGCAAGCCAACGCACGACGTTGTCGCGGGCGGCGTGCTTGTCTTTGGGCGCGACCGCATCCTCGATGTCGAGAACAACGATGTCGGCGCGGGAGTGCGCCGCGGACTGGAACCGGTCGGCATGCGCGCCATTGACCAGTAGCCAACTGCGGGCGAGAACAGGATCGATGCGTGAGCCGATCTCTGCGGGATCCGCGTCGTGGCCCTCGACCTGTTCATACATTGCGTGATCTGTCGTCATCTTCATTCCGTAGGTGCTGGCTCGTCTTCCCTAAACCGTAGCGGCATTGCAAAACGGATGGTCCAGATGCCCCGCATCAACGGCGGCAACAGCGCCGACGGCGATCAGCTGGGCTTATGCGAGCGGCGCCATATCAAGCCCGCAACGGCCGCGGCGACAACCAGCACGACCGCGGCGAGCAAGGATTGCAGCGCGAACACCGCGAAGTCGTTGACGTCGTAGGAGTCGGCATCACCGACACATTGGAAGCTCACGTTGGTGCCCGACTGGCCCGGTCTGTAGCTGTAGTGCGACGTGTTGTAGGCCATCTGGTATCCGCTACTGCACACGATCCCGCTCATCCATAGCGCGCTGGACGGGATCAACGCGGTAACTGCCGCCGCACCACCCACGCAAAGGCCGATGGCCCCGCCGATCAGCCCGACGATGCCTCCGGCACGATCGGCCCCGATGAACCTGCGCGGCGACACCGAAAACGGTGCCCTCCGGAGTTCGCGCTGTGCCTGCAATGCCTGCGCCAACCGGACCGGGGATGGCTGCTCGACGGGCTGGGCTACGCCAGCGGCCGCCTTTGCGTCGGCCAGCTGACTTTCCAGCTCCGCGATGCGCTTTTGCTGCGCAAGCTGACGTTCCAGCTCGGCGATGCGCGCCTCGGGGCCTTCCTGATCCATCAGCAAATGGTCCCACCTCGTAATCGCCGTCGCGGACTTTCCGTAGTCTCGGTCGGGTGAGCGTTGCACCGGACATGACCGTTGCTTTGCAAGACCGGTTTTTCCGTGAGTTGCCGGAGATGGCTGTCCGCTGGCAAGCCGAAGCAGCTCCGGACTCACGGCTGCTGGTGCTCAACGATCGACTGGCCACGGATCTCGGTCTGGACGGCGCCTGGCTGCGCGGTCCTGACGGACGGCGTTTTTTGGTGGGCAACTTGGTTCCCCCCGGTGCCACCCCGGTGGCCCAGGCCTACGCCGGGCATCAGTTCGGCGGTTACGTTCCGCGGTTGGGCGACGGTCGCGCACTGCTGCTGGGCGAACTCGTCGACGATGACGGCCACGTGCGCGACATCCACCTCAAAGGTTCCGGACCCACCCCGTTCGCACGCGGCGGTGACGGCCTGGCCGCGGTGGGACCGATGCTGCGCGAATACGTCGTCAGCGAGGCGATGCACGCTCTTGGTGTCCCGACGACGCGATCCTTGGCCGTGGTGGCCACCGGGCGCCCGGTGCGGCGCGAGACGCTACTGCCCGGTGCCGTGCTCGCCCGCGTCGCCGGCAGTCATCTGCGGGTGGGGAGCTTCCAATACGCCGCATCTACCGGCGACAAGGACCTGCTGCGGCGCCTCGCCGACCATGCGATCGCCCGCCACCATCCCAGCGCGGCGCAGGCCGAGCGGCCCTACCTTGCGCTATTCGAGGCCGTGGCCGCTACCCAGGCATCGCTGACTGCCCGATGGATGCTGGTCGGGTTCGTCCACGGGGTGATGAACACCGACAACATGACGATCTCCGGCGAGACCATCGACTACGGACCATGCGCCTTCATGGAGGCCTACGACCCCGACACCGTCTTCAGTTCGATCGATTCCTGGGGGCGCTACGCCTATGGCAACCAGCCGGTCATCGCCGGATGGAACGTCGCCCGGTTCGCCGAGGCGCTTCTTCCGTTGCTAGCGGACAACGTTGAGGAGGCGGTCGCACTCGCTGAGGGGTCGTTCGGAGTCTTCAGCTCCGCGTACGACGCGGTGTGGTCGTCGGGTATGCGCGCCAAACTCGGTCTGTCCGCGGACGCCGGGGCCGGGACGGTGACGCCGCTGATCGACGAACTGCTTCTCCTCCTGAACGAGAGCCGAGTGGATTACACCTCGGTCTTCCGCCTGCTGGGCGAAGCGGCCCGAGGAGACGCCGAGCCGGTGCGCGGACTGTTCATCGACCTCGCCGCCTTCGACGACTGGATGTCGCGCTGGCGGGCCCTCGTCCCGGACGCCGAGTTGATGGACCGCACCAACCCGATCTACATCCCGCGCAACCATCTGGTCGAGGAGGCTCTGAGCGCGGCGACGGCGGGTGATCTCGATCCGCTTCAGCGGGTCCTTGGGGCCGTGACCGCCCCCTATGAGAAGCGGCCTGGCCTCGAGCGCTACGCCGGCCCAGCCCCGGAGGATTTCGGGCCCTACCAAACCTTTTGCGGCACCTGAGCTACCCGACTTTGGCGAATTCGGCCCGCAGGTCATCCAGCCGGCGAAGCGTCTCGTCGCGAGGCTCGGTCGCCAGTTCCACCAAAACGTGCTCGAGCCCGAGGTCTCGGTAAGCTTCTAAATCCTTGGCCTTCGGTTCGCCCATATGGGTGTTGATCACCGGAACGTCGTGGCCGGCAAGCCCACGCAGTTCTTTGAGCTGACCCGACAGAGCGTCGGCTGACGGGCTCATCGAGATCCAGCCGGCTTCCAGCCGCGCTATGCGCTTGAAACTCGCCGGCCCGCCACCCAGGTAAAGCGGCGAATACGGCTTCGTCAGGGGCTTCGGCCAGCTGTAGATCGGGTCGAAATTCACGAAATCACCATGGAATTCGGCCTTTTCCTGCGTCCAGATCGCAATCATCGCGCGTAGGCGCTCTTCGACCACGCGTCCCCGCACCGCGGGATCAACGCCGTGGTTGGCGATCTCTTCGCGCAACCAGCCCACGCCCACGCCGAATCGGAAGCGTCCCCGCGACACCAGGTCGAGCGATGTCACTTCTTTGGCCGTCAGGATCGGATCACGTTGCGGGACCAACGCGATGCCGGTTCCTAACACCAGTGTCTCGGTGGCGGCGGCGGCCGCCGTCAAAGCCACAAATGGATCCAGAGTTCGGTAGTACTTCCGCGGAATCGGACCACCCATGGGATACGGGGTCTTAGTGTTGACCGGGATATGCGAGTGCTCGGCAAGGAACAGCGACTCAAACCCACGCTGCTCGAGTGCCGAACCCAGCTCCACTGGGCCAATCCCCTCGTCGGTGACAAAGGTCAGGACACCGAAACGCATGCTTGCTCCCCTCAACGGCTGACCACCACAGTCAACAGCATTGAGGCTCGCGCGTCAGCCTGCCGGACTCCCCCCTGCGCCTGGCCTCCGGCGCGCCGCTCCCCAGAGCCCGACACCGACGCCGATAACGGCGCCGCCCAGCCCGACAAGCTTTTGCGAGGGCTTCAATTCGCGATGGACACTGATCCCGCCGAGCAGGTCGGCCGCGTCGGCACCGCCGGACGCGAGGAACCAGCCGCGGGTGTCCTTGCCGCGCACCGCTGCCGCCGCGAGCAGCCCGCCGATCAACGCGTCGCGGTAGCCCATTGACCGCAGCAGCAGTCGCGCCGTCGGCGTCGGTTGGTCCGGATCGCCCCAGAGCCGATTCGCGCGGAGTGGGTCGACGAGGAAGGAGATGCCCGAGGCGAGTCGGATGCTGCCCGCGAGGAGTGCGGCCCGGTCGATTGACATGCAAGCAGCGTAGTGCCGCAACGGTAACTGAAAGCGCCGTTTTCAGATAACAGCCGCTCAGGGGCGAACGACCTCCGCACGCACCGTCGCGCGAGAGCCGATTAGCCGGTGTCGCCCTTCACGACCTTGCCGGCGCCCGATGAAAACGCCGAACGCCAGCTACGAGCGCCTTGAGCTTGATCTTGATTGTCACCGTCGTGCATTCGCTGCAATGGTGTGCCCATCAACGTAGACGCGATTTTGTTGAACACATGCCTAATACGCGGCGACTCCGGCTTGACGAAAGCGGATGTGCGCGAACGGTTAACGGATTATTTTGGATAACTATGACGGAACAGGGGGATCCGGTCACACGTCGGCAAGCATACAACCGCCGACCAGCCAGGCGACGACGCAATAAGCTCGCTCCCGATCCCGATGTGCGCCGCGCCATTATCGTCGCCGCATCAAAGTCGGTTCGCGAGAACGGAATTCGAGGGCTGAGCGTTTGCCGCGGTCCTCGATCGCGCCCAGCTCAGCACCCGTGCGTTCTACCGACATTTCGAATCGAAGGACCAGTTGGTTGCGGCGGTCTTCTTGGAGATGACGCGCATTGAAGTGCTGCGGCTGAGAACACAAATGGCCGAAGTCAGTAACCCGATCAGGGCGGTGGCCGCCTGGATCGACGGACGACTCGATCTCGCATTCGACGAGGAAATCAAATCGGAACTACGTCAAGTGTCTTTGGAAGCTCAATCGAAGGTGTTCTCGTCCCCGGAGTTGGTTTCGCCCTCGTACTCCGCGATCCTCGAGCCACTCGTCGAACAGCTTCAGCGCGGCATGGAACTTGGCGTTTTTGAAGACATCGTTCCGGCGAACGCCGCGAAGTCGATAAACGGCGTGGTATGGGCGGCCACCCAGCGGCAGTGGGCAACAAATCATTGGCAACGAGACGAGGTTCGCGAACGCGTGCTGCGATTCTGCCTGCGCGGACTGGGCGTGGTGCCCGAAATGATCGAACGAGTCACCGCACGTAACGCGCTTAACGCAATCGTCTAACGCCAGAGGATTCCGCGCGAGGTTTGCGGGGTATCTACGCACGTATGACGTATCCGTACAACGCGGGCACCCCTCGACAGACACACGCGAGCGGCCCGTTATCGCGCCGACGGAACAAGCTTGGCCCCGACCCCGACGTGCGTGGCGCCATCCTGGCCGCCGCGGCGAGATGTGTACGCGATCAGGGACTCCTGGGGCTGAACATCGCTGCCGTACTCGAACGCGCTCAGCTGAGCACCCGCGCGTTCTACCGACACTTCGAATCGAAGGACCAGCTAGTTGCGGCAGTCTTCTTGGAAATGGCCCGCGTCGAAACACAAAGGCTGAGAAGCAAAATGGCGAATGCCACCTGCCCGGTGGAGGCAGTGGCCGCTTGGATCGACGGACGACTCGACCTCGCGTTCGACGACGACATCGAGTTCGATCTGCGCCGCCTGTCCCTGGAGGCCGAGTCGACGGGGCTCTCCTCCCCCGAGCTGGTTTCGCCCGCATACACCGCGATCCTCGAACCGCTCACCGAGCAGCTTGAGCACGGCCTGGAGCCTGGCGTCTTCGAAGACATCATTCCCGCGACCGCGGCGAAGTCGGTACACGGTGTCGTTTGGGCGGGCACTCCGCGGCATTGGACAACAAATCACCGGGACCGCGCCGAAGTTCGCGAACGTGCGGTCAGGTTCTGCCTGCGGGCACTCGGTGTGGCATCAGAAAAAATCGAACAAATCACCGGGGACGACCCGCCCCCGGACGGGCCTATTGCCTAGCTGGGCACGCATCGGCGATTTCGATCGAAGCCGGCCACAACGCCGCCGTTATCCCGAAGGCTGCGACGTCAGCTCCTGACGGCAACACCGTTTCTAACCGCGTCTGAATCCGCTGAGTCTGTTCGGCGTGCAGCAGCTCCCACCCGAAGCCGATAGCCAAGTATGGGATCGCCAGCCACAGCGCCAACTCGATGAGCGCCCCGATGCTGACCTGGTATTGGAGCACGCGCCGAAGCAGATCCATCCCCCGCTGGATCCGGCCGACGGAACGGCCATCGACATTCATGTCGGCGTCGTGATCGCCTGAGACGGACATAACCGCACTCCCAAGCCGGGGCACCTGGCACCCGACCCACACGAGGTTCTCACATCGTCGGCTGGAAATGCAAAGGTGTGCGCGACCTGCGGTTAACATGACGAATGCTCACCAAGCTCCGTCAGGTGCTCAGCTATCGGTTGACCATCGCCGAATTGATGGGCATCGCGGTCGTGCTCGGCACGCCGTATCTGATCATGGGGCTCATCTGGTCGTGCACCCACACCGAGCACCTGCGCCAGATGCAGGGCGCCGACCTGGTGGTGTCGTTTTTGGGCTCGATCGTGTCCTGGCCGGTCCTGCTGTTTTCCAACGTCTGCATGACCTGAGGCCTTATCGCACGACCATTGCACCAGCGTTTGCCTCGGCTAGCATGACCCTCATGGCCGAGCCGGTCCCGGCTGCCGATGACCCCGTCGGACTCCACCGTGCCGAAACGGTTGCTGTACCCAACTACGCGGCTTCGGACACGGGTGATCGCACGTCCCCGCACGACCACGGCGACGCCACCACCCAGAGCGAAGCGGCGCCCGACCGCCAATCATGGCGCGCCACCTGGCGCAAAGCCGGTGCGCTACTGGCGGGCTGTCTTGCGCTGGCGGGGGCGATCGTGCTGGCCTTTTGGCTATTGGGCCCGCAAACCAAGGGTTCGCGGCCGCCGCCTGGCTCACCGCCCGCGCCGACAAGCGGCGCGTCGACCAGCCCACCCGCATCGGCGACGGCGTCAGCGCCGGCCACCGCCACGTCGACGATCGCGTCCACGCCGGATCAGGACGACAAGTACATCCAGGCCCTAAACGATCGGGGCATCTCATTCGCCAATCCCGAGGCCGCCGTCTACAACGGCAAATTGGTATGCGACGACATCCGTCAAGGGATGACAGTGCCGCAGATAGTCGCGGCATTTCGTGCGAGTAATCCGGCCCTCGGAGGCGACGCCGACGCGTACGTGTCCATTTCCGTTCACGCCTACTGCCCACAAAACGCCAATCTGGTTGGCGGAGGACCCTAGTCGAGCGCTTAGGGCGGCGCGTTGACGATGTCCTCGTCCTTCGGTATTGGTATCGAGACGGGTTGGCCGTAGCCGGTGAAGTCATCGGTGATCAACTCATGTTCCAGGACGCCGACGGTGCGACCGACACGCCCGCGCTCGGTAACCCACACGTTGAAGTCGGTGGGCATGACCGCGGCGATTGAGTATTCGGAACCCTCTTGCGATTGCGGGTATCGCGCGGTTACCGCAGCGCTCCACTTCTGAAGGAGACGACGTTGGCGATGAACTCGGACACATCGCTGGGATCTCTGGGTGTGCGAATCCAAGAGCGATCGGACATGGTCGGGAATTGAACTCGCAACCGGTCGGCAGCCGGGCCGTTGACGCGCCAGAACGTCGCGTTGCGCATGACGACGATTTCCTCGTTTACTCCGCCGGGCTCTATCCCGATGAAGAGGGTCTTGAAGATCGCGGAATAGTCGCCGCTGAAATACACGGCGCCCTGCGGTCGTGACACGACCGCCGTTGCCCACGCGTTGAGCGGGGTCGGGGCGTCGGGCGTAGGTTGCATCACCTGGTGCGCGGTGAGCGTGTCTGCGGACGCCGACTTGTTCAACGCGGCGACGACGGCCTCTTTCGGGCCGGCCGGCTTCGGCGACGTCGTTGGTTGCCCGCTGGCCGAGGCGCGGTAGCGAGCAAGCAGGCACACCCAGGAGGGCGACGACTGCCATCATCGGCAAAAACGCCGTCGCGACAACACCGGGTCGCCTCACGCGCGAAATGGTACGCGCCAGGGACGGACCGCTGACGAAACCGAAAGACTTCGACCGCTCGGAAAGCCTGTTCCGGCCGTCCCACACCCTGCATGAAAGCTATGGGTTGTTCGGGTCGTTCGGGTTGTTCACGTTCGGGTCCTCGTCTTGAGCCCAGTAGTCGTCCCATTCCTCTTCTGTTTGCTGCGCAATTTGATTGCGCTCATCTTGGTCGGCGTCGTCGTCATCGGCAGCGAAACCGCCGTGGCCGACCACGTTCTGGGAAATCTGAGGAAGCTGCGGGCCGAAGGGAACAGTGGCCGGCGCTGGCAGGCCCGTGGCCTGGTCTACCAGGCGCACCGACCCCGATGTGACGACGGATTCGGCGGTACCGGGCCGCGTGGCGTCGTATGCCGCGAGCATCGCGATGGTCGCGGCCCCAGCAAAAATCGCTTGCATCACACGGATTCGTCGACGGCTCTGAATGGTCGTTGTCATCATCTTTGTTTAAGCTTCGCCGTTAGCCAGAGGCTGGGTGATCGTTATCGATCCGCTGTGGGATCTCCGCGAAAAGCTCTGAAGCTTCGGCGTGGCGGGCGCTTCTGGGGTCGTCGTTCTTACTACTCTGAGGGCCACAAACTGTGGGGGCACCGTGACCGCGGAAAGGACGCGCAACGTGAACCTCTGGTTCCCGACGAATAAACGGACCCTCTCGGCACTCGGCGTGGCCGCGTCCGCCGTCTTGTGCTTCGGTGCGGGAACCGCCCGGGCCGACACCGCCAGTGTCCAATTCCAACCGGCAACAATGAATAACATTCCAAGTCTGCGAGTCACCGTCACAGACACCAGCGGATACGGGAACCCCGGTACGTACGGCTTTTGCACGCTAAACGCCACCCCGACGATGGGGACCATGGACGTTCTCCAAAACATCCGCACCCCAATGGCCCCGCTGAACCAGACGTTTCAGCTGAACCAGGGCGGCCAGCAACAGTTGAACTTCGCGCCCGAGCTCCCGACGGGCACACTCTGGAACGTCAACATAAGCTGCACTGACCCCGTCCAAAACCAAACCGGGACTATCTACAACCAACCGATGCCGTTCTGATTACTTCACCACGAATGACCGGAATCGGCGTGAATCGTCCGGTTATCGCCGGATTTTCGATCGCGCCAATCTATCTGTTCGGCAAGCTCGTAAGGCAAAGATCGACGTTGTAAGGTGATCGAGTCTGGTGATTTTGGCCCCCGCCCAAGCCGTCACGAGAGGACGACATTGCCAGAAAAAGCGCAGAGCCTGCGGCCACACTTCGAGGATGTGCAGGCCCACTACGACTTGTCCGACGACTTCTTCGCGCTGTTCTTGGACCCGACGCGGACGTATACCTGCGCCTACTTCGAGCGCGACGACATGACGCTGGAAGAGGCCCAGATCGCCAAGATCGACCTGGCGCTGGGCAAACTTGGCCTGCAGCCGGGCATGATGCTGCTCGACGTCGGCTGCGGTTGGGGGCCGGCGATGCTGCGAGCGTTGGAGAAGTACGACGTCAACGTCGTCGGCCTGACGCTGAGCAAGAACCAGGTTGACTACGTCGAGCAGCAGCTCGCGGCGTCGGATAGCCCGCGTTCCAAGCGGGTGCTGCTGCAGGGCTGGGAGCAGTTTTACGAGCCGGTGGATCGGATCGTGGCGATCGGCCCGCTCGAGCATTTCGGCTTCGACCGCTACGCCGATTTCTTCAAGAGGGCTTATGACCTGTTGCCGGGCGATGGCACGATGCTGCTGCACACGATCGTGCTGTTGAGCAGGCAGGAGCTCAAAGAGCGCAATCTGCCGATCACGATGCGGCATGTGCGTTTCTTCAAATTCATCCTGGACGAGATCTTCCCCGGC
>NZ_JBKQOI010000104.1:0-30574 GCF_052145595.1 Mycobacterium sp.
GGCTTGGTGGCCTCAACCTCAACGCGGTCGGCTTCATCGTCGTTGGCATGTTCGTCCTCACCTGGGTAATCGCGCTGCTCGTCTGGCGATACGGCCGCATCGAAGAAAAGTGGACCTCAGCCGCCGAGAGCGCCAGTTAGCCGGCCCCGCCGTCGGGAATCTGGTCGATCAGTCGACGACCGCGAGCAGGTCGCCGGCTTACACCTGCGCGGCCTTCGACACCGCTACGCGTACGACGGTGCCGGCGTTAAGACGGCCGGCAACGCGGCCGCTATCAGCCCGCTCATCAGAAGATCCCCGGCGGAATGGTGGGGGCCTTGTCCAGCACCTGCGGATCGACGATCAGGTTGAGCGCATCCAATTGGCCCGATGTCAGACCGGCGAGGCCGTCGACCACCGACAAGAACCGCTGCTGTTCACCGTCACCGATCACGCCGTCGGCCAGACTGGTGAACTTCGCCAGGTACTGCTCACGCCCAAAAGGCCGGGCGCCCAATGGATGGGCGTCGGCGACGGCGAGCTCGTCGACGATGATCTCGCCGCTTTTCAGGGTGACCTCCGCACGCGCACCGAACGCTTTTTCGGCTGGATCCGCGGAGTGGTAGCGCCGCGTCCACTCGGGATCCTCGACGGTGGAAACCTTGCGCCACAGCTCGACCGTGTCCGGGCGGTGCGCCCGCTCCGGGGCGTAGGAATGTTCGTGGTGCCAGGTGCCGTCCTGCAGGGCGACCGCGAAGATGTACATCACCGAGTGGTCGAGCGTCTCGCGGGAGGCGTCCGGGTCGAACTTCTGCGGATCGTTCGATCCGGTGCCGATCACCACGTGGGTGTGGTCGCTGGTGTGCAGCACGATCGTGGCGATCCGGCCCAAATCCCCGATCCGCCCGCGCATCCGGCGCGCCAGATCGATGAGGGCCTGGCTCTGGTATTCCGCGGAATATTCCTTGGTGTAGCTGTCCAGGATGGCGCGCTTGGGCTCGCCCGGCCCCGGCAGCGGCACGTGGTAGGTGTGTTCGGGCCCGGACAGCAGCCTGGCGATGACGCCGTCCTCGCCTTCCCAGATCGGGGCGGGCGAACCCTCGCCGCGCATGGCCCGGTCGACGGCCTCGATGGCCACCTTGCCGGCCCACGCGGGCGCGAACGCCTTCCAGCTGGAGATCAAACCCTTGCGGGACTGCCGGGTAGCGGTGGTCAGGTGCAGCGCCTGACCGATCGCGGAGTAGATCGTCTCTTTGTCCAAGCGCAGCATGGTGCCCAAACCAGCGGCGGCCGCGGGCCCGAGGTGTGCGACGTGGTCGATCTTGTGCTCGTGCAGGCAGATTCCGCGAACCAGGTCGATCTGCACCTCGTACGCCGTGGCGATTCCGCGGGTCAGGTCGGCGCCGCTCACACCGAGATGCTGGGCCACCGCGACCAGCGCCGGAATGTTGTCGCCCGGGTGCGAGTACTCGGCCGCCAGAAACGTGTCGTGGAAGTCCAATTCACGCACCGCGACGCCGTTGGCCCAGGCCGCCCACTCCGGGGAGTAGTCGCCGTCGATGCCGAACACTTTGGCGCCGGCCTTGGCGCGCCGGTGCGCCTGCGCCTGCACCCGTGCGACCGCCACCGGGCGCCGGACCACCGAAGCCGCGGACACCGCGGCGTTGTCGATGATCCGGTTGACCACCATCTCCTGGGTGTCCTCAGGTACCGCAACTGGGTCAGCAGCGACCTCCGCGATCTTCCAAGCAAGGTGCTCGCGACGCGGAAAGTTCTCGGCACTGCGGCGCGTTCGAACTTGATGGACCTGCACAATCCGCACAGTACGCAGCCAAGCGCGATCGGGAAACTCCCTGTAAATGCGTGGTTGTGCGTCCTGCCGTATCCGCCGGCCGCCCCGCACTGACGGGGTTATCGCCCGACGCCGGCGGGCTGGCGACTCTTGATCAGTGCGACCCGGGCCAGGGTCTGTTCTGCCATCTTGACGTGTGCGGCGTCGACGAGAACACCCTCCACGCCCACCGCGCCGCGGCCCTCCGCCGCGGCCGCACGGTAGGCCGCGAGATTGCGTTCGGCCAAGGCGATTTCGGCCTCGGTCGGCGAGTAGACCTGGTTGGCCACCGGCACCTGGCTGGGGTGTATCGCCCATTTCCCGGTGTAGCCGATCAGCGAGGCGCGCCGGGCGTCGCGTTCGTAGCCGGCCAGATCCTGGTAGTCGGGGTAGGGCGCGTCGATGGCGTCGATGCCGGCGATTCGCGCCGCGATCATGATCTTGTTGCGGGCGTAGTGCCAGAAGTCGCCCGGATAATCACCGAGCGGCACGAAGTTGGTGTCCACCCGGGCGCCTTGCGACAGCGAGAAGTCGCCGACGCCGAATATCAGCGCGTCGATGCGCGCGCTGGCGACGGCGATCGCCTCCGCATTCGCCAGGCCCTCGACTTCCTCGATCAGCACTTCGAGCCGAATGCGCTTGTCCAGGTTGAGCTTTGCTTCGAGCTGGGTCAGCAGCACGTCCACCCACCACACGTCCTTGGCGGTGCGGGCCTTGGGGACCACGATGGTGTCGAGGTGGGCGCCGGCCCGGGTGACGACCTCGATGACGTCGTCGTGACACCATTTGGTGTCCAGACCGTTGATGCGCACCGCACGCGCTGTGGCTCCCCAGTCCAGTTCGGTCAGCGCGGCGATCGCCTTTTCGCGCGATTCCTCTTTGAACGCAGTCGGTACGGCGTCCTCCAGGTCCAGGAAGACCAGGTCGGCGCCGCACGACAGCGCCTTGGCGAACATGTTGTCGTTGACGGCCGGCACGGCGAGCTCGGAACGGCGCAGCAGTGACGTCATGGTCGGTGGTCCTTTGCGGTCACAGCACGCCCGCGACGTGCAGATCGTCGATCTCGGATGCGGTCAAACCCAGAAGCTCGCCGTACACCTCGGCATTGTGCTCCCCCAGCGCCGGGCCGAGATGCTCGACCCGGCCGCGTGATTCGGAGAACTTGGGCACCGGCGCCTGCACCATCATCGCACCGAGCTCCTGATCGTCGACGGTGACGAATACCCCGCGGTATTGCAGCTGCTCATCGGCGACCAGGTCGGCGATGTCATACACGGGCGCGGCGGCCACCTCCGCGGCGTCGAAGACCTCCATCGCCTCCGCCAGCGTTTTCGACGAAACCCATTTCGCGACAACCTCGTCGACCTCCTGCGCGCGCGCCAGTCGACGCTGCGGGTCGGAGAAGTCGACGTCCTGGGCCAGGTCGTCACGGCCGATCGCCCGAAACACCCTCAGCGCCAACGCAGGTGAACTGCCCGACATCGCCAGCCAACGCCCGTCCGACGTGCGGTAGGTATTGCGCGGCGCGGAGATGTCCCAGCGGTTGCCCGCCCGCTTCGGGACCAACCCGAGCTGGTCATAGCCCAGCAGCGTCTGCTCCAGCAGGCGTGCCAACGGGTCGATGAGGTTGACGTCGATGAGCTGCCCGGGGCCGCCGTGCACATCGCGGTGATACAGCGCCATCATCACCGCGTAGGCGGCGTTCAACGAGGCGATGCCGTCGGCCAGCATGAACGCCGGCAACGTCGGTGGCCCGCCGGCTTGGCCGGTGATGTGGGCGAAGCCGCTCATCGCCTCACCCAGCGTGCCGAACCCGGGACGCTGCGATTTCGGCCCGGTCAGCCCGTAACCGGTGATGTGCAGCATCACGATCCGCTCGTTGACAGCACGCAGGCTGTCGTAGTCCAGACCCCACTTGCGCAACGTCTGCGGCCTGGTGTTGACGATCACGACGTCGGCGTTCTCGACCAGGCGTCGCGCCAGCGCCTGACCTTCGCCGCAGCGCAGGTTGAGCGTGACCGCCCGCTTGTTGCGCGAGATCGACTTCCACATCAGCCCAATTCCGTTGCGCTGGTTGCCCCACGCCCGGATCGGGTCACCCTGCCCCGGCTGCTCGACCTTGATGACGTCGGCCCCGAACTCACCTAGATACGTCGCAACCAAAGGCGCGGCCGCCAGCGTCGCAAGTTCGAGCACACGCACACCTTCGAGCATCGCGGTCTCCTGCCTACCCATCTACGAGACGGCCGCCACACGACGACAGGATTCGGGCCGGCGCAGTCCGAGGTGCTCACGCAACGTCGAACCCTCATAACGGGAACGGAACAAGCCGCGCCGCTGCAACTCGGGCACCACCATCCGCACCACGTCCTCGAACGCGCCCGGCAGGTGCGTGGCGGCCAGAACGAACCCGTCGCAGGCGTCGCTGCCGAACCAGTCCGCCATCTGATCGGCGACCTGGGCGCCGGTCCCGACGAAGCGCGGTCCCTGCAACAGGGTGGCGCGATGAGCGGCAAGGTCGCGGACGGTGACGGTGTCACCGCCGATGTGCTCACGCAGGTTTTGCACCAGCCCGCGGATGCCCGACACCGACGCGATGAGCTCGTCGGTCACCGGGTCGTCGAGGTCGTGTTGGGCGAAGTCGTAGTTCATCAGCTCCGACAGTAATGTCAGCGACGCCATGGGATGCACCAGGTCGTTGAGGAACATGGCCTCACGCTCTTTGGCGTGGGCTTCTGATTCACCGACCACCGCGTAAGCCATCGGGCAGATCCGCACCTGCGCGGGATCCCTGCCGGCGTCGGCGATGCGGTCCTTCTGGTCGCGATAGTGACTGCGCGCCACCTCGATCCCCGGATCGCCGGTGAAGATCAATTCCGCCCACCGCGACGCGAATTCGCGACCTCGCCCCGACGAGCCCGCCTGGATGATCACCGGGCGGCCCTGCGGGGTCCGCGGCACCGTCAACGGTCCGCGCGCCGAGAAGTACCGCCCGACGTGCCCGAGTTCGTGCACTTTGGCGGGATCGGCGTAGACGCCCGCGGAGCGGTCCTGCAGCACCGCCCCGTCCTCCCAGGTGTCCCACAAACCCGACACCACCTCGAGGAACTCGTCGGCCCGGTCGTAACGTTCGTCGTGCCCGAGATGTGTTTGCACACCAAAGTTCTGGGCCTCGCTGTCGTTCACCGACGTCACAACGTTCCACGCCGCACGCCCGCGCGACAGGTGGTCGAGCGTCGCGAACGTCCTCGCCACGTGAAACGGCGCGTAGTACGTGGTCGAATAGGTGGCGCCCAACCCGATCCGCGAGGTGGTCTGCGCCAGCACACCCAGTATCACGCTCAGGTCCAACTTGACCGGCCTGGCCCCGTAGCGCACCGCCTCGGCGACCGAACCGCCGTAAATACCGGGCATCGCGAGCCGGTCGTCAAAGAACATCAGATCGAAGCATCCCTCTTCGAGCTGTCGGCCGATCTTCGCGTAGTACGACGCGTCGAGGTATCCGTGCTCGGTGGCCGGATGCCGCCACGACCCCGCGTAAACCGATGTGCTGCCCGCCTGCATGAATGCCACCAGTGACATCGTGCGCTGCCTTTTTGCCATGCGAGAAAGCTAACATCTGATATATTAGATTTCAAATGTAATGTTCGCACGCCTGCTACCTTGTCCCTATGACGGGCGCGGTCGATATCTCCGGCACGGTGCGGGAACGCGCCGCCCGCGAGTTGCGAAACCGCATCCTGACCGGAGCACTACCTGCGG
Organism: Mycobacterium sp.; assembly: GCF_052145595.1. GTDB lineage: Bacteria > Actinomycetota > Actinomycetes > Mycobacteriales > Mycobacteriaceae > Mycobacterium. The sequence continues at coordinate 5,573 of NZ_JBKQOI010000104.1, forward strand.
GCTCGCGCATCGACCTGGATGCCATCACGACAGAATTCGCCACCAGTCGAACCCCGGTGCGCGAGGCACTCCTGGAACTGTCCTTCGAAGGGCTGGTGCACGTCGCGCCACGCAGCGGAATCACCGTGATCGGCATCAGCTCCAAGGACGTGATCGACAGCTTCACCATTCTGGGTGTCCTGACCGGACAGGCCGCCGCGTGGGCGGCACAGCGCATAACACCGCACGAGCTCGCCGCGCTACGCGAGTTCGCCGCCGACGTCGCCGCGCGGACGGGTGACGACAGCATCGGCGAGGCCAACTGGCGCTTTCATCAGGAGATCCACCGCGCCGCTCATTCGCCTCGGCTGCTCGCCCAACTCAGGCAGGCCGCCCGCGTGGTTCCGACCAACTTTTTGACCCTCTTCCCCGACCACGAGAAGCACTCGCTCGACGAACACGACGAATTGATCGAGGCGATCGCCGACCACGACGCCGAGCGCGCCCGTTCGGTCGCCGAACGCCACGTGCTGGAGGCCGGCCGGTCGCTGGCGGCCTGGCTCGACCAACGGTGACCGGACGGGCCACGCTTGACGTGCCAATCCCGGGGTGCTTCCCTAGGGCCGGATGGCGGCGAATGGAACGCGGTGAGAGTCCGCGACGGTTGCGCCACTGTAATCCCGGGCTTCACGGGTGAGTCAGATCTTTCGCCGCCACCACATCCGTCCATGGGGGCGCACAACTCCCGAAGGAGGTTTCTGGTGGCAAGCATTCCCGTTTCCATACCGGGTCCCGGTGTGGGCGTCTCCCCCGAGGCGCTGTCGAAGGGCCGGATAGCGGTGCTGCTGGGCATGACGGTTTTCCTGGCTCTGTTGGCCTACTATTTCGTCGGCGTCGACGAGGGCTTGGTCTCGATGTTCGGCAAGACCATGGTGGTGCACGAGTGGGTGCATGACGCACGGCACTTCCTGGGCTTCCCCTGCCACTGATCTACTGATGGAGATCCCTGTCATCGGGCGCGGAGCCCTCGCCGGTCTGATCGCCGGGGCATTGGGTTTCGCCTTCGCCCGGATTTGGGCTGAGCCCGTGATCGCCCAGTCGATCGACTACGAGTCCGGTCGCACCGACGCCCTGGCCGCGCTGAACGCGGCGGCGGGGCGACCGGTGGCTCCCGAAGGGCCGGAAATTTTCAGTCGGACAATGCAATCCGGCGTCGGTCTGGCCACGGGCGTCATCGTGTTCTCGGTGGCGATGGGTGCACTCGTGGCGGTCGCCTACCTGGTACTGCACGGCCGCTTCGCGGTACGCCCGCAAACCCTGGCCTGGCTGCTCTGCGGGTTCGGCTTCCTCGGTGTCTTTCTGCTGCCGTTCGTGAAGTACCCGGCCAACCCCCCGGCGATCGGGCACACATTCACGATCGTGACCCGCGGGCAGCTGTATCTGATTATGGTCGCCGCGTCGCTGGTCCTGCTGGGGCTCGCGGTGTTTGTCGCCCATCGGCTCTCGGCGCGGTTCGGGCTGTATCGGGCTGTGCTGGTCACCGCGGCGGGATTCTTGGTCCTGTATGGCGTGCTGCTTGCGGTGATGCCGGCATTGGGAGACCTGTCCGCAAACGTCGCGCACGCCGACCAGTTCGGCTACGCCCCGGCCGCCACGGAGACCCCGCAACCGATTACCAACATCTTGTCGACGCCGTTGTCGGTTGACGGCAAGACCGTCGCGCCCGGGCAGATCGTCTATCCCGGCTTCGACGCCGACGTCCTGTGGAAGTTCCGCTGGTATTCGCTGCTCAACCAGGTGCTGGTCTGGACCACGATCGCGTTGGTCTTTGGCGCGCTCGTCGACCGTCTGGTCACCGGCCCCGCCAAGCCCGCAGCTTCGGCAGCGGCGGGCGAAACGACTTCCGCCCGAAGGTCGTGACGTTGGGGGGTCCGGCGCTGTCCATTGACTTGGCCGCGTTAGGGCCCTTTTTCGCCGTCGAGACCCACGTGCATGGCGAGTCGATGCCGCCACCATGGCAGCCGATGACGGCGCTCATCGCCGGCGCGGCGTTGGCGGCGCGAATCGACGCGGTTCGGACCGCTCTCGCGCACCGCGCGGGTGGACGGCCCGCTGACGTCGAGATTCGGGTGGCGGCCTCGGTCGCTCACCTTGGGCTGATTGCCCGAATTCTTTCGTCGGCCATCGGGGCGGTCGCGCTGGGCCACACCCCGGTCTCGTTGTCGCTTGACGATCTGTGGTGGCAAAACGAGCTGGGCGGGCCCTACCCGCTTTCGGTTGCGCCGACACCAACGACCGAGGTCCCCGGAGCCGGACCCGCGGTCGAGGCGATCACCGCCGCGATTGCCGAACGCTATGCGGTGAGCCACCAAGTGCTCTGGGGCAACGTCGGGTCGGCGGCCAACAGCGCCGCCCAGCTCATCTCCACGGCTCGAGCCGACCTGAAAAGCACCGCCCACGCCGCGGCCGACGCCATCCTGACGGACCCCCGCGTCGACGGCGGCGCTGTTCGGGCAGGACCGTCGTTCCGACGACGCAGCTGCTGTTTGATCTACCGTGTCGCCGACGACCGCACCGCAACCTGTGGCGACTGCGTCCTCAGGTGACCGTGCGCTACGGTCCTATGGGGTTCAGGATTATCGCGATTCGGGTGTAGAAAAGTGCTCATGGGCCTCCCTGCGGCGATCCGGTGATCAGCGGTGCATGAACTGTCGCTGTGCGAAGCGATCGCCGGTGTGGTCAAGACGCATGCCGACGGCCGGCATGTCGATGTGGTGCGCGTGCGGATCGGCGCTCTTCGCCAGGTGGTGCCGGAATCGCTGTCGTTCTGCTGGACACTCGTCCGCGACTCCGAGGATATGCCCGACGCCGAGCTGGAACTCGAATGTGTTACCGCCGAGGTGCGTTGCCGTGCGTGCGGCCGGCAATCGGAGATCACGTCGGCCTGGTCGATCTGGTGTCCGCAGTGCGACAGTCCCGACGTCGAGGTGCTGCGCGGCAACGAATTCCTGGTGACGTCATTGGACGTCTCGTGAAAGGTGTTCAGTATGAATCGATTTGACCATGGGTAGATTTCATCGGCACGACGACGGAACGGTGCACACCCACGAGCACGGCCACGTCGACCATGACCATGACCATGAACACGGCGATCACAGTGGCTACGAGACGGGCAAGCAGCGCATCGACGTGCTGGAGGCGATCTTCGCGGAGAACGACATTCTCGCCGATGCCAACCGGGCGGCGTTCGAGACCAACGGGATCCGCACCCTCAACCTGATGAGCTCACCGGGGTCGGGCAAGACGACCATCCTGCAGGCAACGCTCGGCGAGCTCGCCGGCGAGTTCGCCATCGGCGTGATCGAGGGCGACATCGCCACCGATCTGGATGCGGCCAAGCTCAGCGGTCGCGGCGCCCAGGTTTCACTGCTCAACACCAGCAATGGGTTTGGCGGCGAATGCCATCTCGATGCGCCCATGGTCAACCGTGCGCTGCCGGGCCTCGACCTTCCCGCGCTGGACCTGGTGATCATCGAGAACGTCGGCAACCTGGTCTGCCCGGCGGAGTTCGATGTCGGCGAGCACGCCAAGGCCATGGTCTACTCCGTGACCGAGGGCGAGGACAAGCCGCTGAAGTACCCGGTGATGTTCCGATCGGTGGACGTGGTGCTCCTCAACAAAATTGATTTGGTGCCCTATCTAGACGTCGACGTGGACACCTACATCGCGCAGGTTCGCGAGGTCAACGCGACCGCGACGATCCTGCCGGTCAGTGCGCGCACGGGAGAGGGTATGGGCGCGTGGTTCGGGTGGCTACGACGCTTCGCCCGAGAGGCCTGATGCGACGGCAATCAGACGCAAGATTCACGGGGCACCCCTCTTGCAAATGACTTGCATAACGATCATGATCGGCTGGCCCATTTCCGCCCGGCTCACCGGATCATCGTGATCGCCAACTGAGCCGAAATTCCCTGCCGCGCAGCGCAAAAAAGCCAAATAAGAAACGCTATGCAACATTTGTTTAGTTACGCGAAAAGAGGGAACCGTTGACAACGCCGGATGGCAGGCGTAGACCCAAAAACAGCGCTGCGCAAGTGGGCCGATGGTCGACTCCGGCGGCGTAGGGGCTTCAGCCCGCCCCGGAGAGCTGCAGCATGCCAACAGAAGCAGCAGTCAAAGCAGAGGAAACATTGATCCATGTTCTATGGATTAACGCGGGGCTCAGTTGTGACGGCGATTCGGTGGCGTTGACTGCCGCCACCCAGCCCAGCGTCGAGGAGATCGCACTCGGTGCGCTCCCGGGCTTACCGAAGGTCGCCGTGCACTGGCCCCTGATCGACTTCGAATGCGGACCCAACGGCGGGGCGGACGATTTCCTCGAGTGGTTCTTCAAAGCCGATCGCGGCGAATTGGAACCCTTTGTGCTCGTCGTCGAAGGATCCATTCCCAACGAGAAGATCAAGGACGAGGGCTACTGGTGCGGGTTCGGCAACAACCCGGCCACCGGCCAGCCGATGACCACCAGCGAGTGGCTTGACCGACTGGCGCCCAAAGCCACCGCGGTCGTCGCCGTCGGGACGTGCGCCACCTACGGCGGCATCCACGCGATGGCCGGCAATCCGACCGGGGCGATGGGTGTGCCCGACTACCTCGGATGGGATTGGAAGAGCAAGGCCGGCATCCCGATCGTCTGCGTCCCGGGCTGCCCGATCCAGCCCGACAACCTGTCGGAGACGTTGACCTACCTGCTCTACATGGCGACCGGTCAGGCGCCGATGATCCCGCTCGACGACGCGCTGCGCCCCACGTGGCTATTCGGCAGCACCGTGCACGAAGGGTGTGACCGGGCCGGCTACTACGAGCAAGGCGAATTCGCCACCGAGTACGGTTCGCCGAAATGCATTGTCAAACTTGGCTGTTGGGGCCCGGTGGTGAAATGCAACGTGCCCAAGCGCGGCTGGATCAATGGTGTCGGTGGTTGCCCGAACGTCGGCGGCATCTGCATCGGATGCACCATGCCGGGCTTCCCGGACAAGTTCATGCCGTTCATGGACGAGCCACCGGGCGGCAAGCTGTCGAGCACAGCGGTGGGTCTGTACGGCACCGTGATCCGCAACCTGAGGGGTATCACGGCGCGCACCGTCGACAAGGAACCGCGCTGGCGCCAGAACGGCAACCAACTCACCACCGGAGCCCGCCGCACCTGGTAGGTCGCGGCGCTCCACTCTTGGACGGAGAGAATTCTATGACAACTATCGTCCCCGAGCCGACCACCGCCAAGCGTGAACCCGGCCAGCTCGTCGACATGGCCTGGGACCCGATCACCAGGATCGTGGGCAGCCTCGGCATCTACACCAAGATCGATTTCGAGAACAGAGAAGTCGTCGAGTGCCACAGCACCTCGTCGATCTTCCGCGGCTACTCGATTTTCATGAAGGGCAAGGATCCTCGCGACGCCCACTTCATCACCAGTCGCATCTGCGGTATCTGCGGCGACAACCACGCCACCTGTTCGTGCTATGCGCAGAACATGGCATACGGGGTCAAGCCGCCGCACCTCGGCGAGTGGATCGTCAACCTCGGCGAGGCCGCGGAATACATGTTCGACCACAACATCTTCCAGGAGAATCTGGTCGGCGTCGACTTCTGCGAGAAGATGGTCGCCGAAACCAACCCGAGCGTGCTGGCCAAGGCCGAGAACACCTTGGCACCGCACGCCGATGCGCACGGGTATCGGACCATCGCGGACATCATGCGGTCGCTCAACCCGTTCAGCGGTGAGTTCTACCGGGAAGCGCTTCAGGTCAGCCGCTGGACGCGAGAGATGTTCTGCCTCATGGAGGGTCGTCACGTGCACCCGTCCACGCTGTACCCCGGCGGGGTCGGCACCGTCGCGACCATCCAGCTGATGACGGACTACATGACCCGGCTGATGCGCTATGTCGAGTTCATGAAGAAGGTCGTGCCCATGCACGACGACCTGTTCGACTTCTTCTACGAGGCCCTGCCCGGTTACGAGAAGGTCGGCCTGCGCCGCACGCTATTGGGCTGCTGGGGCTCCTTCCAGGACCCGGAGGTGTGCAACTTCGAGTACAAGGACATGGAGCGTTGGGGTAACGCGATGTTCGTTACCCCGGGCGTGGTGGTGGACGGCAGGCTGGTCACCCACTCGCTGGTGGACATCAACCTCGGTATCCGGATCCTTTTGGGCAGTTCGTATTACGACGACTGGACCGACCAGGAGATGTTCGTCAAGTCCGATCCACTGGGCAACACCGTGGACCGGCGCCACCCGTGGAACCAGCACACCAATCCGCATCCGCAAAAACGCGACTTGGAGGGCGGAAAGTACAGCTGGGTGATGTCGCCGCGCTGGTTCGACGGCAAGGATCACCTGGCACTGGACACCGGCGGCGGTCCCCTGGCCCGGCTGTGGTCGACCGCGCTGGCCGGCCTGGTCGACATTGGCTATGTCAAGGCAACTGGCACCAGTGTCAAGATCAACCTGCCCAAGACCGCCCTGAAGGGCCCGGTCGAGTTCGAGTGGAAGATCCCCAAGCACGGCAGCAACACGATCGAACGCGACCGGGCGCGCACCTACTTCCAGGCCTACGCGGCGGCGTGCGCGTTGCACTTCGCCGAGAAGGCGCTGGCCGAGATCCGTGCCGGACGCACCAAGACGTGGGAGAAGTTCGACGTGCCCGACCAGGCGATCGGCTGCGGCTTCACCGAGGCGGTCCGCGGAGTGCTCAGCCATCACCTGGTGATCCGCGACGGCAAGATCGCCAACTATCACCCGTACCCGCCCACCCCGTGGAACGCCAACCCGCGCGACAGCTTCGGCACGCCGGGCCCCTACGAGGATGCGGTGCAGGGTCAACCGATCTTCGAGGAGAACGATCGGGAGAACTTCAAGGGCATCGACGTCATGCGCACGGTGCGCAGCTTCGATCCGTGCCTGCCCTGCGGTGTGCACATGTACCTGGGTAAGGGCAAGACCCTGGACAGACTGCACACACCAACGCAATCACCCGTCGGGGAGTGACATGGCGGATCGCCCGGAAATACCCGAGAACGAAGCGCAGTGGCGTACAGCGGGCGATCGGATCCAGACACTTCTGGATTCCTGTGCGGCCAGTGGAGCGGCCGCGTATGAACGTACCCAGCAGCTGGTCCGGGAGGTGGTCGGGCTTTACGGAGCCGGGCTGGAACGGATGATGCAACTAGCCGAGCTGTCTGGCCAAGACCCGGGGTTGCCAGAGCGGCTGGCCGCCGACGACCTGGTGGCCAGCCTGCTCCTGGTGCACGGGCTGCACCCGCACGATGTACACCGGCGGGTGTCCGACGCGCTGGACCGGGTGCGGCCATACCTCGGTTCCCACGGTGGCGACGTCGATCTGCTCGAGGTCACCGACGCATCCGATGGCGCAGCGGTAAGGCTGGCGTTCAAAGGGAGCTGCAAGAGCTGCCCGTCGTCGGCGGTGACGCTGGAGCTCGCGGTCGAGGACGCCGTCCGGGCGGCCGCCCCGGAGGTCTCCTCGATCGAGGTGGTCACCGCCGATTCCGTCGGGAGCACCCCGGGCGTTATCCCTGCGGAATCCCTTCTGGCGCGTGTGCATTCGGATGGGCACGGCCACAGCTGGCATCCGGCGCCCGAGCTGGCCGAACTGGAACCCGGCGAGGTCGCGGGTTTCCTCGTCGCCGGCACCACGGTGCTGGCCTGCCGGGTCGGCGGCCAGTCGTTCGCCTATCGCGACCACTGCCCGGTTTGTGACGACACGCTTGCGGGGGCGCGACTGCGTGGGGCGCTGCTGGGTTGCCCGCGCTGTGACACGCAGTTCGATGTCGCACGCGCGGGCGCCGGCCCGGACGGGGTTCACCTCGACCCTCTTCCCCTGCTGCCCCGCGACGGTGTGCTGTCGGTAGCACTGCGCGAACCGCTGGGAACACCGGCATGACGACCCCGTACGACGTGCTGGCACGCGTCACCGGCAATCGGCGAGCCCCCGAGCCGGCCGGCGAACGGTGCGAGATGTGCTCGGAGTCGATTGCCGAGGAGCACCAGCACGTGGTGAATGTGGCGGGCCGCCAGTTGATGTGCGTCTGCCGCGCCTGCTATCTGCTGTTCACCGACGGCAGCGCCGAGCTGCGCTATCGGGCGGTACCCGACCGGTACCTGGCGTTTCCGGATTTCGCGCTGGACCGCCGCGCGTGGGAGGCGCTGCAAATCCCGGTCGGCGTGGCCTTCTTCTTCACCAACTCCGCACTCGGGCGCACCGTCGCCTTCTACCCCGGCCCGGCCGGCGCATGCGAGTCCGAGCTGAATCTGGAATTCTGGGACGCCATCAGCGGTGCCGACTCGCGGGTCGGCCTGCTGGCCGACGACGTCGAGGCGCTGCTGGTCCGGGTCCCCGAGCAGGAGAATGCCACTCCCCAAACCTATCTGGTACCGATCGACGCCTGCTACGAGTTTGTCGGCCGCCTGCGCATGCTGTGGCGAGGCTTCGACGGCGGCCAGGAGGCTCGGGCGTACATCGACGGCTTCTTCGCGCAGATCGACGCTCGCGCACTGCGAAAGCCGCCCGGAACGCCCCCATGACGGGACAGCAGATGGACGTGCACTTCGCGGTTCTCGACGTGGAGCCCGAACCGTACACCGTCAGCCCGGTGCTGACCGCGCGCGTCGGCGTCGCCACTGGTGGAGACGACCCGGTGCACGCGATCGCGCTACGCTGCCAGGTCCGGATCGAGCCGCTGCGACGTTCCTACTCCGATGCCGAAGCGGCCGGGCTGATCGACCTGTTCGGGCCCCGCGAACGCTGGGCAACCACCCAACGCACCTTCCTCTGGCAGCATTGCACCGCGATGGTGCAGGGCTTCGCCGGCAACACCACCGTGGCGCTTCCGCTGGACTGCACCTACGACTTCGAGGTCGCTGCCGCCAAGTATCTACACGCGCTGCGCGACGGCGCGCTACCGCTCCAGTTCCTTTTCAGCGGAACTATTTTCGTCAAGTCCGAACGCGGGTTCTCGGTTCAGCAGGTGCCCTGGGACTGCGAGTATCGCTATGACATGCCGGTCGCGGTCTGGCGGAAGCTGATCGCGCAGCACTATCCGAACACCGGCTGGGTGCGGCTGAGTCACGAAACCATAGCGGCCCTGGCCGCCTACAAGTCGGCGCAAGGGCTGCTCGACCTCGACCACGCGGTCATCTCGCTGTTGGACACCGACCGGGAGACGGCGCGATGACTTTTGGAACCTCGAACTGGGACCGGGCCCGCGCCGTCGCGGACGCGGTCTTGTACGAGGGCTATCTGCTGTACCCCTACCGTGGGACGTCGAGCAAGAATCAATCACGTTGGCAGTTCGGCGTTTTGGGGCCGCCCGGCGCCGCGGACTCGGGTCTGGGTGAAGACGACACCCTCGCAGCGGAGTTTCTGGTCGACGGGGCCCAGGCGATAACCCTGGTGGTGCGGTTCCTGCAGTTGCAGCACCGCCGGGCCGAGCGCGAGTTCGCCCACGGTGCATTCGAACCCGTCGACGAGCTGACCACCCCGGCGGGGTCGTGGCTGACCTGGGACGAGGCGGTCGAACGTGAACTGTCCTTCGGACCCCTTGCGCTCGATGATCAACCCAGGTCAATGCCGGTGGTGGCGGACGCAGCAACCGACGTCGAACTCCTCGTCGGCGGTCGCCTGGTCCGCGAACGGCAGGAGGTGCGGGGCGTATTGACGGTCGGCAGCGAGCCGGACGGCGACCTGCGCCGGGTCTCGGTGCGGGTCAGCAACGTCGGCGACGGCGTGAACGGCAAAGCCGATGGGAAGGACTCAGTGATCGCACGGTCCATGATCGGAACCCACATCATCGCTGAAGTTGTTGGGGGTCAGTTCGTTTCCCTGCTCGAGCCGCCGCCCGACGCCACCGATGCGGTGTCCCGGTGCAGCCAGCACCGCTGCTTTCCGGTGCTGGCCGGGCCGGCCGGCACCCAAGATATTCTGCTGGTCTCGCCGATCATTCTCTACGACCACCCCGAGGTCGCCGAACAGAGCAACACCGCCCTGTATGACTGCACGGAGATCGACGAGATCCTCACTCTGCGCGTGATGACAATGACGGACGAGGAGAAGGCGCAGGCCCGGGCCACGGATCCGCGTGCCGCGCAGATCATCGACCAGTGTGACGCCATGTCGCCCGAGGCCATGGCGCGCCTGCACGGTGTGCTGCGGGACCCGCACGCGCTCAGTGTCCCCGCGGGGCTGGTCCCAGAGATTCCCGAAGGGGTTGATTGGTGGGATCCGCTGGCCGACAATTCCGTTCGTCCGGAAGTCGACGCGGTACTGGTCAACGGAATCCGGGTCGCCCGGGGCAGCCGAGTCCGGTTGCGGCCGAGGCGCAACGCCGACGCGCAGGACATCTTCGTCGCCGGCAAGACCGCACGCGTCACTTCGGTGCACGAGGACGTGGAGGGCAACAAGCATGTCGGGGTCGTCGTCGACGATGATCCCGCAGCCGACCTGCACGACTGGTACGGCCGGTATCTGTACTTCTTTCCCGACGAAGTAGAGCCACTGGAAGCCGAGCAACCAGTAAACCCCTGAAAGGAGTTCGAAATGGAAGTCTTGGGTTGGATATTCATTGCTATCGTCGCACTGGTGCTGGGGGTGGCGGTCGTGCTGGGATTGATATCGCTGCCGGATGCCCGCCGCTACCTGAAACTAAGGCGGATGTAGCCAACCGGGCACACCGATGACAGCACGCATCCTGGTAGCCGGGATCGGCAATATCTTCCTGGGCGACGACGGATTCGGCTCGGAAGTAATCCGTAACGCCGATATCCCGCAGGATAACCCGAGTGTCCGCATCATCGACTACGGCATCAGTGGCATGCACCTCGCCTACGACCTGCTCGAGGAATGGGACACGCTGGTCCTCGTTGACGCGGTACCCAGCCGCGGCAATCCGGGCATGTTGCACGTCTTCCAGGCCGACCACGAACAAAACCCCGCAGCCGAGCCTGGATCCGGTTTCAGCTCACCCGGTCTGGACGCTCACAGCATGGATCCGGCAGCGGTATTCGCCAGCCTGCGGGCGCTGGGGGGCAGTCCGCCCTACACGGTCGTGGTCGGGTGCGAGGCGGGCAGCGTCGAGGAGGGCATCGGCTTGACCGAACCCGTGGCCATGGCCGTCCCACGGGCCGCGCGGGCAGTCGAGGAAATCGTCGCCGCATTGCAAACTCCCACGGCTGCAACAGTGCGTGCACCGTTGTTAGAGGACTGCTGAACCATGTGTCTGGGGATACCCGGTCAGGTGATCCGGATGCTGGACGGTTACGAGGGGCAGCTTGCACTGGTCGATGTTGTCGGCGAGCAGCGCAAGGTCAACGTCGGCATGCTGCCGGAGGAGACGTTCGCGCCCGGTGACTGGATAATCATCCACATGGGCTTCGCCGTCGAGAAAACGGACCGCGCCGGTGCCGAGCAGGCGATGGCCGGCCTCGAGCTGATGGGCCGGGGCGGCACCGATCCGGCGGTCGGCCCGGGGGGCGGTTGAGATGACCGACTCGCCCCCGATGCTCGCCTTGGTTTCGGGCTCCGCCCCGCCCTACACGCCGGTCCGGCGGCACTTCACCGTGACCGGTGTTGTCCAAGGGGTCGGCTTTCGTCCCTTCGTCCACCGAATCGCCAGCGATCTGGGCCTGTCCGGATTCGTCGGCAACGATTCGGGTGCGGTCTTCGTCGAGGTGCAGGGCGAACGCGCCCGCGTAGACGAATTCGGTCGTCGGCTGCGTGCCGAGGCCCCGCCGCTGGCGCGGATCAGTGCCGTCTCCGTTGCCGACATCCCCCTGGACGGGGCGGTCACCAAGACGGGCGCCGGACGTGAATTCCGGATCGTGGCGAGCAGGACGATCACCGGTGCCAAGACGCCGATTCCGCCCGACATCGCGGTGTGTGACGAATGCGTGGCCGAGCTGTTCGACCCACACAACCGGCGCTACCGGCACCCGTTCGTGACCTGCACCAACTGCGGGCCGCGGTTCACCATCATCCGCAAGCTGCCTTACGACCGTCCGGCCACCACCATGTCGGAATTCGCCATGTGCGCGCGATGCGCCGCCGAATACCACGATCCGACGGATCGCCGGTTCCACGCGCAGCCGATCGCCTGCCCGGATTGCGGGCCGTCGCTGTGGTTTCGTTCGCAGGGCTCGCGGGCGAACGGGTCGGATGCCGCGCTGGCGGCGACCCAGCGCGCGCTGACGGCTGGTGCGGTGGTCGCCATCAAGGGCATCGGCGGTTACCACCTGGCCTGCGCCGTCGACGACGAGCCGGCAGTCGGTGCGTTGCGGGCACGAAAGGCGCGCGGTGCCAAGCCCTTCGCCATGTTGGTCCGCGACCTCGACGTCGCGTGCCGCTACGCTTACGTCGACGACGCTGAGGCCGCGGTGCTGTCGAGCCCCGCCCGGCCGATCGTGTTGCTGCGGCGCCGTCCGGGCGCTCCGGTCGCCGACGCCGTCGCACCGGGCAGCCCGCTGCTCGGGCTGATGCTGCCCTACTCCCCCATCCACCACCTGCTGCTGGCACCCGTGCCCGGCGCCGCCGAACCAGTACCCGATGCGCTGGTGCTGACCAGCGCCAACCGTTCCGACGAGCCCATCTGCTTCACCGCCGATGATGCCGCGGAGCGACTTTCGGTGCTGTGCGATGCGGTCCTCGACCACGACCGGCCGATCCACGTGCCTTGCGACGACTCGGTGGTGCGTGTCATCAGAGACCACGAAAGTGCCCGGGAGTTGCCGATCCGGCGGTCCCGCGGTTACGCGCCGCTGCCGATTGAGATCGGGCCGGGCGGCCCAGCTGTGCTGGCCGTCGGCGGGGAGCTGAAGAACACCTTCTGTCTTACCGACGGCCCGCGCGCCTACATGTCCGGTCACATCGGCGACATGGCCAGCTGGGAGACGCTGCGTGCGTTCGAGCGGGCGGTGGGCCAGCTCAGCGAAATACGCGGAAAGCCGTCGCGATTGGCCGCCGACCTGCATCCCGGATACCACACTCGAAGCTGGGCCGAGCGCCATGCGGGCGATCGACCGCTGGATCTGGTCCAGCACCACCACGCGCACGTGGTCTCGCTGCTGGCCGAGCACGGGCGCATCGGCGAACCCATCGTCGGAGTCTCCTTCGACGGAACCGGTTACGGCTGCGACCAAACGATCTGGGGCGGGGAGATTCTCGCGCTCGGAACCGACAGCCACCGTTTCGTTCGCGTCGGCCACCTGTTGCCGGTGCCCCTGCCGGGTGGGGACGCCGCCGTGCGCAACCCCTGGCGGATGGCGCTGTCTCAGTTGTGGATGGCGGGCATCGACTGGACTCCGGATCTGGCACCGGTCACCGCCGCGACTCCGGACGAATTGCGCCTCACCCGTTCTCAATTGGAGAGCGGCGCGGGGTGCGTACCGTGTTCGAGCATGGGCCGGCTGTTCGACGCCGTCGCCTCCCTGCTGGGGGTGCGGCACCGGATCGACTACGAGGGCCAGGCTGCGATCGAACTCGAGGCGCTCGCGGAGTCGGCCGGCGAGGGGCCCGGGCCGTCGCTGCCGCTCATGGTCCGCGCCGACGGGGTAATCGACCCCGCCACCATGGTGCAAACGATGGTGTCGGCCCTGTACGCCGGCACGCAACCCGCCCTGCTGGCCGCGGCGTTCCACGAGGCGGTCGCCGACGCCGTCGCCGAGGTGGTCGGTCAGGTGGCCGGCGCGGTCCGGTTGGTGGGCCTCACCGGCGGGGTGTTCCAGAACGTATTGTTGCTGCGCGCATGCCGTAATCGGTTGCAGTTGGCCGGGTTTGAAGTGCTGACCCACCACGCAGTTCCGCCGAACGACGGGGGGCTGGCACTGGGTCAGGCCGCGATCTCGATGCTCACGGGGTTGGAAGAGGGCGGGAGGGAGGCAGACTTATGACCGCCACCGCGATCGATCGCGGGCTGGGCGCCGAATTGGCAGAGGGCTTGGCCGCCACCGCCTTCACGCTGGCCAAGCGGTTCGCCGCGGGCGCCACCATGTGGTCCATCGCACCCTCGTGGGAACCGCACGCATTGCATATCGCGGTCGAGTTCGTACACCCGGTCATCATGGGAAAACGCGCACTGCCCGCGGTTGCGCTGACCGGACCCGACCTGGTGGATCTGGTGCGGGTCTCGGTGCGACCCGGCGACATCGTCGTTGCGGTCTCCGGTGCGGACCAACCCGACGTGCGCTCGGTAATGCGTCGCAGCCCGGCATGGGGTGCCACCACGATTTGGATCGGCAGCGGCGAACGGCCCAAGGGCGGTCTCGGAGCCAGCCCAGCCGACCACGTGCTGTGGCTCGACGACCCCGATCCGCGAGTGCCCGCGACGGGTGGCTTCGTGCTCTTCTATCACCTGTTGTGGGAACTCACGCACGTTTGCTTCGAACACTCCGGGTTGCTGAAACCTGAACCCCCGGAAGAGGTTTGTGTCACCTGCAGTGACGAGGGCCGACTGGGCGAGGTGGTGGGCGCATCGGCCGACGGGATGGCCACTGTGCGAACCGCGCGGGGCGTCGAGAACGTGGTGACCACGCTTGTCGACCCCGTCGCCGCCGGGGAGCTGGTGCTAGTGCATGCCGGCACGGCGATCAACCGCGTCAGCGAGGAGGATGGCTCATGAGTCAAGACGAGCCCACCAACTTCCTATATCCATTCCTGGACGTCCAGAAAGGAGAGGTTCCGGAATCGCTGCTCGCCGATCTGGCCGCGTCGGCGCAGGCCAAAGCAGCCGAGAGCCTGGCGCTGCGGCGCTCTACGCTGGAGGCCAACGCCGATCGCCTGGAGGCGGCCGCCACTGAGATGGCACGCCGTTTCGCGGCGGGGGGACGGTTGTTCACCTTCGGGAACGGCGGCAGCTGCACCGATTCCACCACCTTGGCGGGCCTGTTCGCCCGGCCGCCGATCGGCAAGCCCCTGCCCGCCTGGTCGTTGACGGCCGATCAAGCGATCCTGACCGCGTTGGGCAACGACGTCGGGTTCGAGTTGGTGTTCACCCGCCAGCTGATCGCCCGCGCGAAGGCCGGCGACATCGCGATCGCCATGTCGACCAGCGGCAATTCGCCGAACCTGCTCAGCGCGCTGGCTGAGGCGCGCCGCCGCGGCCTGTACACCATCGGTTTCGCCGGCTACGACGGCGGCGCGTTCGCCAAAAACCCAATCGTGGACGCCTGCTTCGTCGTTCGTTCGCAAAGCGTGCACCGGATTCAGGAATCCCAGGCGCTGCTGGGCTATCAGTTGTGGTTGATGGTGCATGAACGGTTGAGCGACCACGGTTTGGGGGCCGCATGAGCATGTCAGCGGGTGAATACCTGTCGTCGGGACCGCGGTTCGCCGAGGGTGAGGTAATCGAGCGGATCGAGTCGTTCCGCAGGCGGCGCCCCCGGTTGCTCGACGACCACGTGACCCTGGCGCACGGAGCGGGCGGGAAAGCCTCGGCGGCACTGATGGACGCGGTGTTCATGGAGGCGTTCCGCAACCCGCTGCTGGAGTCGCTCGGCGATGGTGCGATCCTCACGTTGCCCAGCGGCGAGCGCCTGGCGATGTCCACCGACTCGTTTGTGGTGCAGCCCAGGCGTTTTCCCGGTGGCTCCCTTGGTGAGCTTGCCGTCCACGGCACCTGCAACGACCTGGCAATGGCCGGCGCGGTGCCGTCCTGGCTCTCGGCGGCGTTCGTGCTCGAAGAGGGTTTCCCGATCGACGAATTGAAGGAGATCGTCGCCGATATGGCGGCAGCGGCCGCGAAGGCGGGTGTGCAGATCGTCACCGGCGACACCAAGGTGGTGCCCAAAGGCGCGGCCGACGGCGTGTTCGTCACCACTACGGGGGCAGGTGTCATCCCCGCGGGGCGCACGCTGTCGCCCGCGTCGGTGCGCGCCGGCGACAAGGTGCTGTTGTCGGGGTCGATGGGCGATCACGGCATGGCGGTCATGCTCGCCCGGGGCGATCTGGCCATCGAGGCCGACATCCACTCCGACACCGCCTGCCTCAGCCCGCTGGTGGAACTGCTGATGGCGGCCGCCCCCTCGACTCGGTGGCTGCGTGATGCGACCCGGGGCGGCGTGGGCACCGTGTGCAACGAACTCGCCCAGGCCTGCGGTCTTGGGGTGCTGCTCGAAGAGGAGCGACTCCCCGTGGCGCCCATGGTGAACGGCGCCTGCGAGATGCTCGGCATCGATCCGCTCTACGTCGCCAACGAGGGCAAGTTCATCGCCGTCGTCGCGCCGGAGGAAGCGGAGGCCGCGCTGGCCGCGGTGCGGTCGCATCCAGTCGGCGCCGATGCGGCCGAGGTCGGGGAAATCGTCAGCCAACCGGCCGAAAGCGTAGTGCTGCGTACCGGGTTCGGCGGCACGCGGATCGTCGACATGCTCGTCGGGGACCCGCTGCCGCGAATCTGCTGAATCTCGCTCACTAGAAAGAAAGGAGCATTTGGGGATGTGTCTTGGTATTCCGGGTCGGATCGTTGAGATCACCGACCCCGCCAACTATTTGGCGAAGGTTGACGTCAGCGGTGTGCAGCGCACGATCAGTGTGCGGCTGCTGGAGGAGGACATGCCCGAGCCCGACGATTGGGTACTGGTCCACGTCGGGTTCGCGATGGCCAAAATCGACGAGACCGAAGCGCTGCTCACCCTGGCCGCCATCAAGCAGCTCGGTGAGGCTTACACCACCGAAATAGAAGCCTTCGACTCGACGGCCATAGTTTGAGGCCAGGGAGGAACGGCAAATGAAGTTCGTCGACGAGTTCCGCGACCCGGCCGCCGCCCGCAAACTGCTGGTCAGCATCGAGCACCTGGCGGGGACGGGCGGCGAACACTTCAAGTTCATGGAGGTGTGCGGCGGGCACACGCACACCATTTACCGGCACGGTATCGAATACCTGCTGCCCGACAACGTCGAACTCGTGCACGGCCCGGGCTGCCCGGTGTGCGTGATCCCGATGGGCCGCATAGACGACGCGATGTGGCTGGCGGGCCAACCCGACGTGATCTTCACCTGCTTCGGCGACATGATGCGGGTGCCCGGTTCGGCCGGCAGCTTGCTGGACGCCAAGGCCCGGGGGGCCGACGTGCGGTTCGTCTACTCCCCGCTGGACGCGCTGAAAACCGCGGTCGACAACCCCGGCAAGCAAGTGGTCTTCTTCGCGATTGGTTTCGAGACCACTGCACCGTCGACCGCGGTGACGCTGGTGCGAGCCCGCGATTTGGGCCTGCCCAATTTCAGCGTGTTTTGCAACCACGTCACAATCGTGCCGCCGATCAAGGCCATCCTGGAGTCGCCGGACCTGCGGCTGTCGGGCTTCATCGGCCCCGGGCACGTGTCAACCGTGGTGGGCAACCGACCATACCGGTTTGTGCCGGAGGTGTACCGAAAACCGTTGGTGGTAGCGGGATTCGAGCCGCTCGACATCCTGGCATCGGTCGCGATGCTGCTGCGTCAGATCCGTGAGGGCCGTTGCGAAGTGGAAAACCAGTACAAGCGCGTGGTTCCCGAGCACGGCAACCCGGCGGCACTTGCGCTGATGGGCAAGGTGTTTGCGCTGCGTCCCCACTTCGAATGGCGCGGGTTGGGGTTCATCTCGCAAAGCGCGCTACGGCTGCACGACGATTTCGCGGAGTTCGACGCCGAGTTGCGGTTCGCGATGCCCGGCGTGCGCGTCGCCGACCCGAAGGCCTGCCAGTGCGGCGAGGTGCTCAAGGGAGTGCTCAAGCCGTGGGAATGCAAGGTTTTCGGCACCGCGTGCACCCCGGAGACACCGATCGGAACGTGCATGGTGTCCCCCGAGGGGGCATGCGCGGCCTATTACAACTTCGGCCGCATGCATCGCGATGCGGCCAAGCTGGTGGGGCAGTCCGGGAAGGCGTGACGGTTGGCCGTCCCAGACAGCCGCGGCGCCGAGATGTTCGCCCGCTACGCCTATGCCCCCAATGCGCTGGGGTATTGCGGCCCGCCGCTGGGAGCCACCTTGCGCGACGGCTCGGTCAACGAGGTGCGCAACGCGGCGACGAAGTTTTCCGGGGCCTGGCCGTACTTGCGGGTGCTGTCCAAATTGGCCGGCATCTCCGACCCGCTGGATTATCGGCTTGTCGAGTCGTATTGGCTCGGCGGGGGTGTTGGCGCCGGGCTGGATCCGCAGGACTTCTTCGATGCGTTGCTGGCCATCATCGGCCCGCAGGCGGGACGGTACTGGTCGCATCTCACGGCGGACCTGGCGTGCGAGGCCGCCGGCAACCACTGCTTCCACGTTTTCGGCGTGTATCCGTGGACCCGGTTTCTCGGTCGCCGCATGGACGAACACCCGCTCAGCGTGCTGGACAATTGCCGGATCACCTGGGGGACAGTCGTTTCCTGTACCGACGCTGATGTCGAGGTGTTGTGCCGCAAGCTGGCCTGGGATGGTCGGGCGCTGGCGCTGGCGGAACCCTCGGCGCGCATGCTCGACGTGTGGGCCGACGGATACAGCGCGGTGCCCGATGTGGCCGTGGGCGACGAGGTCGCGGTGCACTGGGGCAGGCTGTGCGGCCGGCTGTCACAGGAGCAGGTTCGCGCACTCGCCGAGAGCACGGACCGTCAGCTGCGGGTGACCAGTCAACGGCTCACGCACGCCTGATCTCGTGCCAGACTGACCCCATGCCTGGTCCAGTGCCCGGTTCGATCTGCGACGTGCTGCCCGCGGCTGCCGCGTTGCTCGGGGCCTCGGGCGCGGTCGACAAGCTGGGACTGGCCGATTGGGTTGGAGTCGATCGCGTCGATCGCGTCGCGGTCGTGCTGGTGGACGCGATGGGCTGGCACCTGTTACCGGAGTTGGCCGCCAGCGCGCCGCTGCTCGCCTCCGTCCTGGCCGGTGGCACCGGACGGCTGACCCAACTCACCTGCACCTTCCCGTCGACCACGCCGAGCAGCCTGGTATCGCTGGGCACCGGCGCCCAGCCCGGCCAGCACGGAATCCTGGGCTTCACGCTGAACGTCCCCGGCACCGAAAGAGTGCTCAACCACATCCGGTGGCGTGACGACCCGCCGCACACCGCGTGGCAACCGCTGCCGACCTGGTTCGAGCGGCTGGAACAAGCCGGCATCAGTGCCCGCGTCGTGCTGCCTGCGCCGTTCATGGGCAGCGGACTGACCGACGCGGCGTATCGGGGCGCCCACTTCCGCCCGACACACACGACCGATGACTACGCCCAGGTGGTTGCCGACGAGCTGCGGGCGTCTCCGGGACTGGTCTATGGCTACACCGCGGATCTGGACACGGCGGCCCACGTTTTCGGCATCGGATCGCCCCAATGGCACGAAGCGGCGGCCCACGTCGATGCGCTGCTGACCCGGCTTGTCGAGAAGCTGCCCCCGAATGCCGCGTTGTTGGTGACCGCCGACCACGGCGGCCTCAACGTCCCGCCGGACGCTCGCGTCGACCTCGACACCGACCCACGGCTGGGCGCGGGGGTGCGCGTGGTCGCCGGCGAGGCGCGGGTGCGCTACCTACACACCGAGCCGGGGACCGCGGCGGATGTGCAGGCCACCTGGACCGAGGTGCTGGACGGGCGGGCACACGTCTACAGCCGCGAGCAGGCGGTGGCCACCGGGATGTTCGGGCCGGTCGATCCGGCAAACCTGCCGCGGATCGGCGATGTCGTCGTCGTGTGCACCGGCGACGCAGCCGTGCTGGCGACCGGCCATGAGCCCCCGGAAACGGCTCGCCTCATAGCTTTTCACGGCGCGGCCACCGCAGCCGAAATGGCGATTCCGCTAGTCACCTTCAAATCTTTTGGCGCGGTGGCCTAGTCGTCGCAGGCCGCCCCGAACACACACCAGACTTTGATCATTTTCACAGGTTGCTGCGGGTGTTGATCAGGGTCGGTGTTGTACAGTCGGGCCACTGTGACATTTCGGGGCGCTGGTAAGACTCGTCGATGGCGTTCAGCCATCGCGATCGTCGCGGCGCTGAGTCTGTTCGGAGCCGTCACTACGGGTTGGGCGGCGCGGGGGTCCGTGTTTGCCACGGCCGCACTACCGCAACCAGCGGCGTTGTCACACGGGACGCCAACTGCCGGCGTGGATTTCGGTTACCTACAACCTGATGATCACTCCCAGCCCACGAGCCTGTTCGCCCGTAGCGCTACGTCAGGCAATTCGACGCACCAGAAGCCAACCAAGAACACATGGATGACGCGCGATCGGCCGTCGACATGGACCCCGTTGTGGCCACAGACGGTCCGGTCGCGGTTAACGGCTTCCTTTGCTATGTCAGGATGTCCACCGGGCACGGCACGGGTGGTTGCACCCCCGTCCGCCCCTGCCGACCGAGACATCTTGACCCAACTCTGCGTCGCCCGTCGCTGATAACTCATCACAGCAACCTGTCTGAGCGTCTTGCACAGGCAGCCGTAGCGCGCAAAGCCGTGCGATGCATTCGGTCCACAAGCACGTCTGTAACCCCTGCGTCTATGACTTGAAGGGAAAAGTCGATGTTTTCAAAAACAACTCAGACCGCCGTAGTTAGGCAGAGACAGTAAATGAATTTCGCGACGTTGCCGCCGGAAATCAACTCCGGGCGAATGTATGAAGGTCCCGGCTCGGGATCGATGACCGAGACCGTAGCGGCCTGGGACCGGCTGGCCGCCCGCCTGTACACCGCGGCGGCGGACTACAGGGCGGTGACCTCAAAACTGCTAGCGGGATGGGAGAACCCGGCCTCGACGGCATTAAACGAAGCCGTCGCGCCCTATGTGGACTGGCTCTACGCGACTGCCGCGCAAGCGGAGCTCGCGGCCATCCAGGCCGCCGCGGCGGCGAATGCCCATGAAACGGCGTTGGCGGCGATGGTGCCCCCACCGCTGATCGACGCCAACCGGACCCGGCGGACGTCGCTGGCCTCGGCGAACTGCCTGGGCCAAACCAGCCCGGCAATCGCGGACACCGAGACGGAGTACGAACGGATGTGGGCTCAGAACGTCGCGGCCATGCACAGCTACGCCAAAGCCTCGGCCGATGCCTGCACAGTGACACCGTTCGCCTCCCCGCGGCCTCACACGACGGGGCCGGCTCACCGGGGGACGCGCGGCAGCTGGAGCGTGACCGCGGCGCCGCAGATCATATCGGCCGGATCCCAGGTGATCTCGACCATCCCCGAAGCACTGCAGGCGCTTTCCTTGTCACCGCTGACGACGTTCGATGCGTCTCTTTCGCCGGTGACATCGTCTCTATCGAAGCTGAGTTCACTGAGTGCGCCGTCGGGCTTCGCGATCAGCCGCCTGAATTCACTCAACAAGGCAGCGGCGTTGCGATGGCTCCTGCCAAACCAGGGTGGTGCTCGCGGAGCGGTGATTACCGCGGGGCAGGGCCGCGGGACGTCGATCGGGACTTCGGTCGGGACACTGTCGGTACCTCGGGCCTGGACAACAGCCGCGACCTCAATGCCCATCTACGGAGGCGCCGTTGCGCAGGGGCTGGGGGGCGGTCAGAGAGGGGTGACGTAGGCCGAGCTGATACCGCCGTCGACCAAGAACGTCGACGCGGTGATGAACGATGCGTCGTCACTGGCCAAAAATGCCACCGCAGCAGCGATCTCGTCGGGTTCGGCAAAGCGGCCCAACGGCACGTGCACGAGCCGGCGCGCGGCCCGCTCTGGATCCTTGGCGAAAAGCTCTTGCAGCAACGCGGTGTTGACCGGTCCCGGGCACAGTGCGTTGACCCGGATGCCCTGCCGGCCGAATTGCACTCCCAGCTCCCGTGACATGGCCAGTACCCCGCCCTTGGAGGCGGTGTAGGAGATCTGCGACGTCGCCGATCCCAGCACCGCGACGAAGGACGCCGTGTTGATGATCGAACCCTTCTGCGCGGGCACCATGTGCCGCAACGCGGCCCGGCAGCATAGGTATACCGATTTGAGGTTGACGTCTTGGACTCGTTGCCACGCCGGTAGCTCGGTGTTTTCGATCAGGTCGTCCTCGGGTGGTGAGATGCCGGCGTTGTTGAACGCGATGTCGATCCAGCCGTAGGTTTCGGCCGCGGTGTCGAACAGCGCGTTGACCGCGTCCTCGTCGGAAACGTCGGTTGGCACGAACAAACCGGACAGCTCGTCGGCCGCCGCGGAACCGGCGTCGCGGTCGATGTCACCGACGACGATGGTCGCGCCTTCGGCGTGCATCCGCCGTCCCGCCGCCAATCCGATGCCGCTGCCACCGCCGGTGATGACCGCCACCCGGCCCGCCAGCCGTCGGGTCAAGTCCATCACCCCTCCTCCCTGACCGCGATGAACACGTTCTTGGTCTCCGTGAAATGCAGTGGCGCGTCGGGGCCGAGCTCACGGCCCAACCCAGACTGTTTGAAACCACCGAACGGCGTGTTGTAGCGGACCGACGAGTGCGAATTCACCGACAGGTTGCCGGACTCGATCGCTCGCGACACCCGCAACGCGCGGGACAGGTCGTCGGTCCAGATCGACCCGGACAGGCCGTAGGCGGTGTCGTTGGCCAGCGTGATGGCGTCGCGCTCGTCGTCGAACATCAGCACCGTCACCACCGGACCGAAGATTTCGTCGGTGACGCTGCGGTCGGTGCGCTGCGGAGTCAAAACGGTTGGCGGGAACCAGAATCCGTGACCGGACGGCGCTGTGCCGCGAAACGCGACGGGGGCACCGTCGGGCACATAGGAGGCCACCTTGTCACGGTGCGCGGCCGACACCAGCGGACCCATCTCGGTGTCACGGGATGCGGGGTCCCCGACGACGACGCCCTTGACCGCCGGCTCGAGCAGCTCCATGAACCGGTCATAAACGCTGCGCTGCACCAGGATCCGGCTGCGCGCACAGCAGTCCTGCCCGGCGTTGTCGAACACCCCGGCCGGCGCGGTCGCTGCGGCGCGTTCCAGGTCGCAGTCGGAGAAGATGATGTTGGCGCTCTTGCCGCCCAGCTCCAAGGTCACCCGCTTGACGTGCGCCGCCGCGCCGGCCATCACCTTTTTGCCGACTTCGGTGGACCCGGTGAACACGATCTTGCGAACGTCCGGGTGGGCGACCAACCGCTCCCCCACCACCGAGCCCCTGCCCGGGAGCACCTGCAGCAGGTCTTCGTCCAGCCCCGCCCGCACCGCCAGCTCACCGAGCCGGATCGTGGTCAGTGGCGTCCACTCGGCGGGTTTGACCAGTACCGCGTTGC
The DNA here is from genome assembly GCF_052145595.1 of Mycobacterium sp. GTDB lineage: Bacteria > Actinomycetota > Actinomycetes > Mycobacteriales > Mycobacteriaceae > Mycobacterium. The sequence continues at coordinate 28,767 of NZ_JBKQOI010000104.1, forward strand.
CGGCGGCCAGGGCCGGTGCGATGCCCCAGGACGCAATCATCATCGGGAAATTCCACGGCGTGATCACACCGACCACGCCCAACGGTTCGTTGAAGGTGAAGTCGAGTCCCCCGGCGACGGGTATCTGCTTGCCGGACAAACGTTCCGGGCTACCGGCATAAAACGTCAACACGTCGCGGACGTGGCCGGCTTCCCATTCGGCCGACGCGACGGGGTGTCCCGAATTGGCCACCTCGAGGGCGGCCAGTTCGTCGGCGTGGGCGTCGACGGCGGCCGCGAATGCCCGCAGGCCCGCCGCGCGTTGCGCCGGCGACAACCGCGCCCAGCGCCGCTGGGCCGCCCGCGCCCGCTGCACCGCGTCGTCGACCGCGGCGGCGTCGACGAGGTCGATCGACCGCAGCACTTCCTCGGTGGCGGGGTTGATCAGTTGCGCAGTGCCCATCTCAGGCCCGTCTCAGCTCATGCGTCGCGTATACGAGCGCGCGGCGTCCACTACCGCCTTGAACAACCGCAGGTCGTCCAGCGTCTGCTCCGGATGCCACTGCACCGCAAGCACGAAACCATCCCCGGGCAGCTCCAACGCCTCGACCACGCCGTCAGCGTCCCACGCGCTGACGACGAGGCCCTCACCGACTTTGTCGATGGCTTGATGGTGATAGCACGACGCGTCGGCGGACTCCCCGATCAGCGCCGCCAACCTCGTTCCCGGTACGGTGCGCACCGGCAGCGAGGTGAACACCGCATTGCCGGCCCGATGCCCGGAGTTCCCGATCACGTCGGGCAGGTGCTGGTGCAGCGTCCCGCCGAACGCGACATTGAGCACTTGCGCGCCGCGGCAGATGCCCAGCACCGGCAGCCCCCGATCCAGGGCATCCCGCAACAGCGCGAACTCCCACGCATCCCGTGCGGCGCGAGGCTGGTCGGTCGTCGGATGCGGTCGCTGACCGTAGGCTCCCGGGTCGAGGTCATAACCGCCGGTGATCACCAGGGCGTCCAGGCCGTCCAGCACACCGCTGACCGCGTCGGCGTCCGCCGGCTGCGGCGGCAGCAGCACCGCGATACCGCCGGCCAGGATGACGCCCTCGAAGTAGTCGGCGGGCAGATAGCCCGCGGAGACGTCCCAGATCCCGGTCTGCACTTGCTCCAGATAACTCGTCAGGCCCACCACCGGACGTTTAGAGGCGTTCAAAACCCCGCATCCTCTCCCAATCGGTGACGGCAGCGTTGAACGCCGCCAACTCCACGCGGGCGTTGTTCAGGTAATGCGCGACAACGTCGTCGCCAAACGCCTCCCGTGCCGGCGCAGACTCCCCGAACACCGTGGCCGCCTCGGCCAGGGTGGCCGGCAGCCGCTCGACGCCGGTTGCCTCATACGCATTGCCCGCGTAAGGCTCGGGTGGCTCGAGGCCCCGTTCGATACCGTACAGCCCGCCGGCGATCAGCGCCGCCACCGCGAGGTAGGGGTTGACATCGCCGCCGGGAACCCGGCATTCGACCCGGATGTTTCGCCCGTGGCCGACGACCCGCAGTGCGCAGGTCCGGTTGTCCAGTCCCCACGCGATTGCCGTCGGCGCGAAACTGCCGTCGGCAAATCGCTTGTAGGAGTTGATATTCGGCGCATAGAACAACGTCAATTCGCGCAACGTGGCCAACAGGCCGGCGATGAAATTGCCAAACGTCGGCGACATGCCGTGCGGTCGGCTGCCGTCGGCGAATGCCGCGGTACCGTCCTTGGCACGCAGCGAGAGATGGACGTGGCAGCTGTTCCCTTCGCGCTCATCGTATTTCGCCATGAACGTCAGGCTCTT
>NZ_JBKQOI010000105.1:0-3314 GCF_052145595.1 Mycobacterium sp.
AGCGCACGCCAGGAGGCCACATTGGCGGCCACCACGGCGACAAGCACCGCGGGCGCATCAGAATACGAGTTCCAGGTGTCCTCAACGGCCGCAGCGATCATGCGGGATCCGAGACCGCGACCGCGCAGCGCTGGGTCCGCGATGAGGTAGTCAAGCTCGACGGCGCCGACTGGCACCTCGATAACTGCCGAGAATTCCGTGAGATCCTCGGGGTAGTCGCAAATCGCCGAGCGCTGCAGCAGGCCGATTGGCGGGCCGTCGAGGAGAACGAGCAGGTCTTCCCCCGGCTCCTCGCCTCGCGTACTCGCGCCGAAGTCGCGCTCGATCGCCTCAAGGGTTGTCTCATGATTCCACCACCGGGCGACCTGGGGCTCTCGCAACCACTCGGCCAGCATGGGAAGGTCCCCGGCAATCAACGGCCGCCACGACAAGAACCCATCGCTAATCCTCTCCACCGTCACAGCGTAGATCCCGGAAGGGAATCGTCCTACGCGATGGTCTGACACTAGCCCAGCCCGGACAAATGGTGATCCGGAACATGCGCGGAGGTCAGGGTCTCGGGTGCTCGCCATGCCTGGTGAGCTCGGGATGTGGCTGGGCCGTGCACGACGATGCCCGGGAGCCGGGCCGTGCTGGGTCCTGACACGGAACATCTCGCCGGCGAAGCCGTCGGGGGTCCACGAGGCCCGGGCGACGGTGCCGGCCGGGCGGTGACGCGCGCGATCTGGCCGACGGCCCGCTGGTACTCAGGCGCGAACATCACCCCGAAGACACTCAGCACGGCGTCGAATGACGAGTCGCCTGCGGGTAGGTCTTCGGCGTCGCCGAGCTGGAACTCGACGTCCAGGCTCTCGGCCGCCGCGCGCCTGTGTCCGTCCTCGAGCAGTTCGGGAACATAGTCGACTGCGGTAGACCGCACCGAGATCGATTCCAGCGAGGTCAGCCCCGTCGAGATCAGCCTGGCAAGCACCTGCTAGCGACCGGTGGCCGGGCTCGGATTCTGGCGCAACCAATTGGGCGATCGGTAGGACTGTGGCTACTTGGCCGGTCCGGACAGGAACGCAATGATGGTGTCGACAATTTGGTCGAGGTCACGAGTGTCGGGTAGGTGGTAGCGCCCTTCGAGAGTGACCAACCGGGCGTCGGGCAGGCCTTCGGCCAGTTGCAGCCCGCCGCGGTGAGGTATTACGCGGTCACCTCGGTAGTGCAGCACGAGTGCGGGTGCGCTCACCGCCGGCAGGAGGGCTTTGACGTCGGCGGCGTAGATGGCCGCGAGATATCCGGCGGCCACGTCGCGGTCGGCCGAGTCTCGCAGCACCGCGGCCAGGTGGTCGGCCGCTGCGTCGGTCGGATCGGGCCGGTAGAGGTCGGCGAGCAGCTTGGAGCCGAGCCCCCAGTGACTGCGCACCAACGCGATGAGGGTGGCGTTGAGGTCTGGGCGTATGAATACTTCGGCGGCGCTGGCGTAGGTTCCGAAGAACACCAGTCGCCGCACCAGATCCGGCCGCGTCGCGGCGAGCGCGACGGCAACCGGCCCGGCCTGGGACATGGCGAGCAGGTCCACCGGCGCTCCAGCGTGGGTCGCGACGGCGGCCAGCTCGGCCACGCTCGCGTCCAGCCCGAAGTCGTCGACCGAACCTGGGGAGCGTCCGGTCCCGTAGCGGTCGTACATGACCAGCGCGCGGGTTCCGACTAGTCGTTGAAACATCGAGGAGCGCGGATCGCGGCCGGCGGCGATGACGTCGATGTTCGATACCCAGCCGGGCAGCGCGATCAGCGGCTGTCCACTCCCGACGGTGGCAACGGCGATCCGGCGGTCGCCGACGGAAACGTGACTTACGCGCATCGCTCGCAGCGGGGTCGGCGGCGCAACATTGTGGCGGAGTATGCGCAGCTGCAGTTCCTGCATGGCGGCCGAAGGCTCGAGCCCGAGCTCGTCGGCGAGCCGGTCGGCGTAGCGTTGGTACGCCGCGAGCGCGTCGGCTTGGCGTCCACACGCGTACAAGGCCCTCATGCGGACGAGGTGGGCACGTTCTCGAAGCGGATGTTCGGTGGCGAATGCCTCCAGAGCCGGAAGGTCGGGAGAGCCCTCGTCCAGGCGAAGCTCATGCCAGCGCTCGATCGCCTGTCGGCGGGCCTCCTCGAGCCGGATCGCCTCAAACCGGGCCACTGGCGACTCGGCGAACTCGGCGTAGGCCGCACCGTGCCATAGGCTCAGAGCTTCGCTCAATGACCCGGCAGTGTCGGCCCCCACCAGCCGGTCGAACCGCTGACTGTCCACATCGTCCGGATCAACGGCCAACCGGTAGCCGGGAGCCACGGTCTCAATCCGCGTGAATGGAATAGTCCGGCGCAGCCGGGACACCTGGTTGTGCAGCGCCGCCACGGGATCCTGAGGGGGATCCTCCGGCCAGACCAAGTCCACGAGGTTATCAACGCTCACGACAGCGCCGGCCCGGGCCAGCAGACTGGCCAACAGCGACCGCTGGCGGTCACTGAGCGCGACGACCTGCCCGTCCGGGCCGATCACGGTAACGGCGCCGAGTACCAAGAACATCAGCTGGCATTATGCCAGCCTCCGGCACGGCGGCGTCGACACGTGACAGCGAGTTGACAGGCGCGCCACCCACACTCGCCGTATGGACACGACAGGGACAGACAGTTTCCGTCATGACAACAGCGCCACCACTCCACAGGCCTGCCACGGCGCCGCGACGGTCGACAACGCCGTGCGGGGCCGACTCAACGCGGCCGTCCTGCGCGAGTCCAACGTCTACGGCCACCTGCTGCTGGGACGGCGCAAGCGACGGCTGTTCGCTAACCTTCCGCCGACCGTGGTTGAGATCGGGCCCGGAACCGGGGCCAACCTGCGCTATTACCGAACCGGCACCCGGCTGATCGCGATCGAGCCGAACCGGCACATGCACTCACCGCTCCGGAAGGCGGCGCAGCGCTACGGCATCGAATTGGAGCTGCGTGAAGAAGGGGCGGACGCCACCGGTCTGCCCGACGCGAGCGTCGATGCCGTGGTGAGCACGCTTGTCCTGTGTACCGTGCCCGACCCGGCTGCGACGCTCCGCGAAGTCCGCCGGATTCTCCGGCCGGATGGCCGGTTTCTCTTCCTGGAGCACGTCCGGGCAGGCCAAAGCCACCCTGTGCTGCGGATGGTTCAGCGATCCGTGGCCCGGCCGTGGCGCTGGTTCTTCGAGGGTTGCGATGTGCTGCGCGACACTGAGGCGACCCTGGCCCGGACCGGCTGGGCACACCTGGAGGTGCAGAGATACCACGTGCCGACCCTGTTCCTTCCGATCAAC
>NZ_JBKQOI010000106.1:0-5582 GCF_052145595.1 Mycobacterium sp.
TCTTGGTGCCGACGAACAGCACGCTGCCACCGTGGGCGACGGTCTCCTTGACGAACTCGTACGCCTTGTCGATGAAGGTCAGCGTCTGCTGCAGGTCGATGATGTAGATGCCGTTGCGGTCGGTGAAAATGAACCGCTTCATCTTGGGATTCCAGCGACGGGTCTGATGCCCGAAGTGGGTGCCGCTGTCAAGCAGCTGCTTCATGGTGACTACGGCCATGCTTGTGCCTTACCTGTGGTCGGTTGTCGCCCGGCATCGGCTGAGGCCGGGCCCTGGCGTCTGCTGCGATGCCGGACCCTGTTACGGGACCGCCCGGCATGCGGTGCGAACTCCTAGAGGAACGGGAGGTGCGGTGCAGGCGCGCGAAGTCAGCCCGCGAACGAGCTGCGACCAGGAGTTTACACCGACTCAGCAGGTGGTTTTTCCACAGTGGTGTCGTCGTGCACAGAACGGGTCGAGGCGGTTGGCCTCGTTGCCGGCGCCGCGCTGAACTCAATGCGTGCGGTGGATGATGCTGGTGCTGGGCGTCGGCCTGGTCAGCGCGTCGCCGGCGGTCGCGGACGACGCGCGGCTGGATTGGCCGTTGCGGCCGCCCCCGGCGGTCGTCCGGGGATTCGACGCCCCGTCACCCGACTGGAATCCCGGTCACCGGGGCGTGGACCTGCCCGGCACTCCTGGTCAGCCGGTGTATGCCGCCGGTACGGCAACGGTGGTGTTCGCCGGGCTGCTGGCCGGGCGGCCGGTGGTGTCGCTGGCCCATGCCGGCGGATTGCGCACCAGCTATGAGCCGGTACGGGCGGCCGTCCGGGCCGGCCAGACGGTGACGGCGCAGTCCGTGCTCGGCGAGTTGGCGGCCGGGCACGCCGGGTGCCGGGCCCCTGCCTGTTTGCACTGGGGTGCGATGTGGGGTCCGGCTTCGGGTGCCGACTATGTCGACCCACTCGGCCTGCTGAAATCCACTCCGGTCCGGCTCAAACCGCTGGACGGCTAGGCCCGCGGGTGGGCCTGGTCGTGCACCGCTCGCAGCCGAGAGACCGCGACGTGGGTATAGAGCTGGGTGGTCGCAAGGCTGGAATGGCCGAGCAACTCCTGGACGACCCGCAGGTCGGCCCCGCCTTCGAGCAGGTGTGTGGCCGCGCTGTGCCGCAGCCCGTGCGGTCCCATGTCGGGTGCGCCGTCCACTGCGGCGACGGTCTGGTGCACGACAGTGCGCGCCTGCCGCACGTCCAGCCGCCGGCCTCGCGCGCCCAGCAGCAGCGCCGGCCCGGACTCGGCGGTCACCAGAGCGGGACGCCCATCGGCCAGCCAGGCGCTAAGCGCGTCCGCGGCCGGCAGCCCAAACGGCGCGGTGCGTTGCTTGTTGCCCTTACCCAGGACACGCACCAGCCGATACCGGGTGTCCACATCGTCGATGTCCAGGCCGCACAGCTCGCTCACCCGGATGCCGGTGGCATACAGCATCTCGACAATCAACCGGTCGCGCAAAGCCAGCGGATCACCTTGCTCGGCACCGGATTTCGCCGCCGCCATGGCCTGTAGCGCCTGATCCTGGCGCAGCACCGCCGGCAGCGTGCGGTGCGCCTTCGGCACTTGCAGCCGAGCGGCCGGATCCCCCGTGAGCAGGCCGCGCCGCGCCGCCCATGCGGTGAATGCTTTGACCGCCGAGGTGCGACGGGCCAACGTTGTGCGGGCCGCGCCGGCCGCAGCCGCGGCTGACAACCACGAGCGCAGCACCGGCAGGCTCAGGCCGTCCAGGCCGATTCCCGCCCCGTTTCGTTGGCCGTCGAGAAACGCGAACAGGGAGTGCAGGTCGCCCAGATACGCCCGACGGGTGTGCGCCGAACGACCGCATTGCAGTTCGAGGTATTCGTCGAACTCGTCGAGGACCGCGTCCACGGCTCCACGTTCGCAGGCGCCGTGGGCCCGACTCAGCCGACGCGCCGAAGTGTTTCCGGGGTGAGATCTTTGCGCGTGGGATAGCCGTCAACGGCCATGATCAGGTCCGCTTCGGCGAGCATCGCGCGCAGCACGTGCACAATGCCGTCGACACCCCCCAGCGCCAAGCCGTACGCGTACGGCCGGCCGATGCCCACCGCGGTCGCGCCCAGCGCGAGCGCCTTGACGACATCGGCGCCGCTGCGTATTCCCGAGTCGAACCAGACCGGCAGGCCGTCGGCCGCCTCGACAACTGCCGGCAGGCAATCCAGCGCGGGCAGGCCGCCGTTGGCTTGCCGGCCACCGTGGTTGGAGCAGTAGATGCCGTCGACGCCGCCGTCCTTGGCGCGGCGTGCGTCGTCCGGGTGGCAGATGCCCTTGACCAGCAGTGGCAGGTCGGTCAGCGACCGCAGCCATGGGAGGTCGTCCCAGGTCAGCGGCGCCCCGAAGACTTGCGCCCAGCGCAGCACCGCACCCTGCGGGTCCTCCTCCGGCGGGCGTTGCAGGCTGGCGCGGAACACCGGGTCGCTGGTGTAGTTGCTCAGGCAGTGCCCGCGCAACTGGGGGAAGTTCGACGTGCTCAAGTCGCGCGGACGCCAGCCGGTGACCCAGGTGTCGAGGGTGACGACGATGCCCTTGAAGCCGGCCGCCTCGGCACGATGAACGAAGCTGGCGGCCAGCTCGCGGTCGGTCGGTGTGTACAGCTGGAAGAACCCGGGGGTATCGCCCAAGGCGGCGGCGATGTCTTCCATGGGGTCGACCGACAATGTGGAGGCCACCATGGGGACGCCGGTGCGGGCGCCCGCGCGTGCGGTGGCCAGGTCGCCGTGACCGTCCTGGGCGCACAGGCCGATGACGCCGATCGGCGCCATGAACACCGGGGCCGGCACGCTCTGACCGAACAGCTCAACCGACAGGTCGCGTTTTGCGGCGCCGACGAACATGCGCGGGATGAGACCCCACCGCTGGAATACCTCGCAGTTGGCCCGTTGCGTGCGCTCGTCGCCGGCTCCGCCGGCTACGTAGGACCAGATCGACGGCGGCAACGCCAGCTGGGCCTTGGCCTCCAACTCCGCGAAGACCATCGGCAGCGATGGCACCACTCCGGCCAGGCCTTGCAGGTAGATCTCGTTCTGGTAGTCGCCGAACGCCACGTCAAGCCCCTGCCTCTGCCTCGGCCAGTTCACTCTTCCACTGCCGAAACGTCTCTTCGGTGCGGCCGCGCCGCCAATAACCAGAGATCGACGACGCCCACTTCGCATCCACACCGCGCTCTTTGCGGACGTACGGCCGCAAGTTGTGCATCACGGTTTGCGCTTCACCGTGGATGAAAACGTGCACCTGCCCCGGCAGCCACTGGGCCGCGGTGACCGCCTCGATCAGCGGTGCGTAATCGCCGGCGCGCTCCTCGGGAACCAGATCGGCGCGGCCACCGCGATAGACCCAGGTCACCTCCACGGACTCCGGTGCGATCAAAGGGATCTCGTCTTCTTGACCCGCCACTTCGATGAACGCCTTGCCGATCGCATTGGCGGGCAAGGCTTCCAGCGCGGTGGCGATGGCCGGTAGCGCCGATTCGTCACCGGCCAGCAGATGCCAATCCGCGGCCGGGTCGGGGGTGTAGGCGCCGCCGGGCCCCATCAGATAGATCGGCTGGCCCGGTTGAGCCGACGCGGCCCAGGTGCCCGCTATCCCGTGCTCGCCGTGCACCACGATGTCCACCACTATCTCCCGGGCCGCAACGTCGACGTGACGGACCGTCATGGTCCGTACCGAAGGCCTGTTCTCGGGGGGTAGGCCGCCGAAGCTGTCCAGCGTCAACGGCTGGGGCAACCCGGCCACGTCGACACCATCGGCAACGAAAACCAGCTTGACGTAAGAATCGGTGAACTTGCTGGGCACGAACGTGTCGAAATGACTGCTCCCCAGCACTACCCGGACCATGTGCGGAGCGATTTGTTGGGTACGGACAACTTCGAAGCTCTGCAGAGGTCGACCTGCCACTTATCCTCCTGTCCAGACCCGACCCCCCGTCGACTATACGAGCCGCGCCTCGAAAGTCTGGGCGCCAGCTTGGCCGGCGGCGGCGCGGACAATTCGCCACCGCCCGTCTTGGCGCTGCGCCAAACCGGTCACCTCGAGGATCGCCAGCGGCCCGAGCACCTGCTGGGGCGCCAGCCCCGATGCGACCGCGATCTCGTCGACCGTGGCGGCGCCGCGGCCCGGCAACGCCTCATACACCCGACGCTCGACCCCGCTTAAACCGTCGAGCGCCGTCGTCGGGTGCGGCTCTTCGGGTGCCAACTCACCGATGCGACCGACGAGCTCGACGATGTCGTCGGCCCGGGTGACCAGCTCCGCGCCGTTGCGCAGCAGCGCATGACACCCCGCCGAGGCCGACGATGTCACGGGTCCGGGCACCGCGGCCACCACCCGGCCCAGGGCCCGCGCCCAGGCGGCGGTGTTCGCGGCACCGCTGCGCAGGCCCGCTTCGACTACCACCGCGGCCCCCGCGACGCCGGCGACCAGGCGATTTCGCGTCAGAAACCGGTGTCGGGCCGGCCGGACGCCCGGCGGATATTCGGTGAACAGCAGGCCCAGTTGGCCGATGCGATGCAGCAGTGCTGAATGACCGGCCGGATACGGGATGTCGAGTCCGCCGGCGAGGACGGCCGTGGTGGTTCCGTCGCAGGCCAGCGCTGCGCGGTGTGCTGCGCCGTCGATGCCGTAGGCGCCGCCGGAGACCACCGCGACGTCGCGCTCAACCAGCCCGGCCGCCAGATCGGCGGCTATCTGCTCGCCGTATGCGGTCGAAGCCCGGGTTCCGACCAGAGCGGCCGCACGGTGCGCCACCTCGTCCAGGCGTCCGGGACCCAGCGCCCACAACACCATCGGCGGCCCGCCGCCAGGCCTTGCCCTGGTGCTACCGAACGCGGCGAAGGCCAGCAGCGGCCACTCGTCGCAGTCGGGTGTGATCAGTCGTCCTCCGCGGCTGGCGAGCAGCTCGAGATCCGCTGCGGCTCGGTCTATTTCGCGCCGGGCCTCGGTATGCCGTGCCAGGTAATCATCCACCAGCCCGCGCCGGATTCGATCGGCCGCCTCCACCGGACCGACACGCTGCACCAGGGCGGCAAGTTCAGGGCAGGGTGGTTCGGCCACCCGGGACAGGTAAGCCCACGCCCGCAATATCGGATCATCGGCCGCTGTCGTCATCGCTGCGCTCCCGGTTGCCGGAAGCTGAGCGCGGCGGCAACTTCGTCGGGCCCAGGCGATCCTCGGCCGGCCAAGTCGGCCAGGCTCCACGCGACCCGCAACGTGCGGTCCAGACCGCGGATGCTGAGCAGCCCACGGTCCAGCGCCGTACGCAGCGGGGCCATCACGGCGTTGCTGGGACGGAACTTTCGCCGCAACAGCGCCCCGCTGACTTCGGCATTGGTGCGAAATCCGTGTGGCTGCCAACGCTCGGCGGCCGCGTCGCGGGCCAGCGCGACCCGGTGGCGCACCTGCGCCGTCGATTCAGCGTCGGTGGCCGAGAACGCCCCCGCACGTACCGGATGCATCTGCACCCGCAGGTCCACCCGATCCAGCAAGGGACCGGAAAGCTTGCCCAGGTAGCGCCGTTTGGCCGCCGCCGCGCAGATGCAGT
>NZ_JBKQOI010000107.1:0-28569 GCF_052145595.1 Mycobacterium sp.
GGGAACGGCGGCGTGGTGGCTGGTGCGGCTGGAGTGGATCGTCATCCTCAGCCTGGTGACAGCGGTCGAGATGATGCTGTTGTGGTGGCAGCGACGCTTCTTCGCGGCCCCGCTCCCCATGCTCGGCGTGCCACTCTCAGATCGCTGGGGCGAGGTGGTCATGCTGGCCGGTGCCCTGATGGCCGCCGCCGGTCTGCACTTATTGGCCCAGGGAGGCTTCGCACCCGACGGGCGTTTCTCGTGGGTAACAGCGGCGGCCTTCGCCGCCGGGGTGGTGCTGGTGGCGTTGCGCCCCAAGGAGGTGAGCCGGCGGTCCGTCGGTCCGGCTGCTGCGACCGGATAATTTCGCCGATCGCGACCCGGCCACCCGGTTGGTCCTTAGTTGGGGTAGGCTACCCTAACTTAATGACCAGAAGGGATCGCCGTGACGGTTAAGTTGCCGATTGACCCGCACGCCGACGCTGCCCGGCGCGCCTGGCTACCCTGCCCGAGCTGCGATTGGGGCCGCACGGCCTGCGCCGAGTGCCGCAGCGATCGCAACTGCCGTGCGCATTGGCAGTACCTGCTGAGCAATAAGGCGACGCGGGTCAACCTGCAATGCCCGGGCTGCACGACCCTGTGGTCGACGGACACGCGAAACCGCTAGGTCGCGGCGAAAGCGTCGTCGGGCAACGGGCGGTGACAGACCGCGTGGGCCTCATCGGCGCCGAGCCCGAACAACCGCAGCAGGTTTTCGGTGACGACGTCGGCGGCCCGTGCGTCGTCGCGATCCGGGTTGTCACGCAACAGTATTCCGAGGCCCAGCAGCGCGCCGCCGGCCGTGGCCAGGGCAAGCTCGGGGTCGTCGACCTGGAATCTCCCCGCGTCGACACCGGCCTTGATGTCGCGTAGTGCCCGAGGCGCCAGGCCGCGATCCGACGACAGCAGCGCCGGCCCGTTGGCCAACAGGATCTCGCTCTCCTGTGGGCGCCGGCGGAACAGCCGGCCGGTCAGCCGGAAACTGGTGGCAAACGTTTCCGCCGGGTCGGCGATCGACTCGGTCAGCCGGTCCAACATCGCTCCGTGCGCGTCGAGCACGTCGGCGACCGCGGCCTCGAACAGCTGCTCCTTGCTGTCGAAGTGGTTGTAGAAGGAACCCATCCCGACGTCGGCGGCCTTGGTGATCTCCAGGACAGGCACGTTGACCTTTCCTTCGGCGATCAACCGCTGCGCGGCCTTGACCAGCGCCGCTCTGGTGCGCTGTTTGCGCCGCTCCAAGCGGTTGGGCGGATCGGGATCGTCGGGCATCGCGCTCATCTTTAGCAGTATGCATCACTTTTGAGGATTTCGTCAGAAGCCTTGACTGGGGGTCGGCGCGCATGTGACGATTTCATCAGTTACCTTGAGGATGGTCATGGATCTGACGAAGAGCATGCACCGGGACCAGCACAGCGAACACGGAGCGTTACGCGGCGAGCACCCGGGCCGGTCCCCGAATCCGGTTATCAAAGTTGTCGACATCGCGTGGCTGGAGTTCGAGAAGCCGGACCTGACGCGCGCCGAGGCGTTCGCGCGCGCCTTCGGCTTCCAGACAGCGCGGCACGGCCCCGACGAGGTTCACTTGCGCGGCACCGAGGCCGGTGGACCGTGTGCGATCCTGCGCCGCGGTCCGCGGACTCGATTCACCGGTGCGGCGTTTCGGGCCGGCGACGAGTCCGACGTGCGGCGCCTGGCCGACAAAGCGGGCGCCCCCACGCGGCCCCTGGCGGAGAGCATTGGCGGCCGCGCAGTCGACCTGGTCGACCCCAGCGGCATGCAGGTGCGCGTCGTCGCCGGCACCCACGAGTTGCCCGAGTTACCGGGCCAGCAGCCCCACACCTTCAATTTCGGGCACGATGTGCGGCGCACCAACACCGGCCAGCGTCCCCCCCGCGTACCCGCGCGGGTGCAGCGGCTGGGCCACCTGGTGATGCAGTCGACGAGGTACCTTGAGGCGCTGGACTGGTATCTGGACAACCTGGGAATGATCGTCAGCGACTTCCTGTTCTTTGCCGGCCAGCGCGAACGAGGGCCGACCATGAGCTTCATCCGCTGCGATCGAGGATCGACACCGGCTGATCACCATACGTTGGCGATGGCGCTGGGTCCGGCCAATCGTTACCTGCACTCGGCCTATCAGGTCAGCGACCTCGACGCCCTGGCCGCCGGCGGCGAATACCTCAGGGAGCGGGGGTATTTCCGGTCCTGGGGAATCGGCAGGCATATCCAGGGCAGTCAGATCTTTGATTACTGGCGCGATCCCGATGGTTTCCTGGTCGAACACTTCACCGACGGAGACATGTTCGACAACACCCTCGAACCCGGCTGGGCGCCCTTCACCGCCTCCGGGTTGGCCCAGTGGGGTCCGCCCGCGACCAGAGACTTCCTCGGAACCGACCTGAAATCCGCTCGTCACGAACTGGTTTCGATGATCACCGCGCTGCGCGCGAGCAACGAATTCGACATCAGCCGGCTCGTCGGCCTACTGAAAGTACCTAGCTCATGACCGTTCGCGTCCTGCACACCGCCGACGCCTGGTGGCTCAAGACTCCCGCCGGCGCCGCCAGGATCGATACCACCGCCACCACCACGGCCGCCCTGCTGACCGACCGTGCCGGCCTCGAGGCTGCCATAAATGGGGCCGCCGGCGCCGACACCGTCGCCGTCGACAACCTGAAGCTGGTTTCACCGGTGACCCGGCCGTGCCGAGTGGTGGCCCAGATGACCAACTTCGAGTCGCATGTCAAGGATGCGGGCATGGACCCGGCCACGGTCCCGATGACCTTCTTCCGCAAAGCGTCGGCTTCGATCAACGGCCCGTTCGACGACATCGTCAAGCCCGCACACGTCAAGCTACTCGACTACGAGGTGGAAATCGGGTTGGTGATCGGGCGCGCAATCCCGGTCGGCACAACGATTTCCGACGAGAACCTGGGCGCGTTCATCGCCGGACTGGTCGTCGCCAACGACGTTTCCGCGCGTGACATCCAGCTTCCGCAAACCCAGTTCTACGAGGCCAAGTCCTATCCGACATTCACCCCGGTCGGGCCGGAGCTGGTCCTGCTGACGGCCGACGAGCTCAAGCGATTCGGCGATTTGCGGCTGCGCCTCAGTGTCAATGGCCAGGAGCGGCAAAACGCGCTCGTTGACGGGGACATGCTGTATCGGCCGCTGCAGGCGCTGCAGTCGCTCACCCAGTTCAGGAGCTCGCCCCCGGTGACCTGGTGCTCACCGGCACCCCGGCCGGGACCGCGCTGAGCGCCCCACCGAAGCCGCTGCAGATCGTCGGAAACCTGTTGCCACCGGCCCTCAAGTGGAAGGTGTTCTTCAGCCGTCAGGCCGGCAACCCGAAGTACCTGCAAGACGGCGACATCGTGGAGGCGTCAGTGGCCACCGACGACGGGGCCATCGATCTCGGGACCCAGCGCGCAGCAGTCCGATTCGCGTGACTGATAACGCGATTCGGCACGTTCCCGTCGTCCCAGTAGTCCCAGTCGTCATAGTGGGCGCCGGACCGACCGGCATGACCGCGGCCACAGTGTTGGCACAACGCGGCGTGGATTGCCTCGTCATCGACCGCTGGGCCGGGGTGTACCCGCAGCCGCGTGCCGTGCACCTCGACGACGAAATCTACCGCGTCATCGCCCGCCTCGGCATCGCCGACGAGTTCGCCGGGATTTCGCGGCCCACCCTCGGTTTGCGCCTGCTCGACAATCGATCCCGGGTACTCGCCGAGTTCCACCGCGACCCCTCACACAGCCCGAACGGCTTCCCGCAGGCCAACATGTTCGACCAACCGGAGTTCGAGGCCCTGTTACGCGCAAACCTCAAGCGGTACCCGAACGCACAACTCCGCGGCGACGCCCTGGTCACCGAGCTGACCGAAAGCGGAAAATGCGTGCGCGTCACGTTCACCGATCGCTCCGACGGCCACATTCACCGGATCGACGCCGATTACCTGCTGGGCTGCGATGGCGCGAACAGCATGGTGCGCGCCCACATCGGCTCGGCCATGCGGGATTTGAACTTCGAGCAACGCTGGCTGGTCGTCGACGTCGCCTGCAAGGCCGACCTGCGCCAGTGGGACGGCGTGCATCAGGTGTGCGACCCGGTTCGCGCGGCGACGTACATGCGGATCGGACCGGCGCGCTACCGTTGGGAGTTCCAGTTGCTGCGCGGCGAAAACGCCGACGACTTCCGCACATTGAATGCATTGCGACCATTAATCGAACCCTGGACCGCCGATGTCGCAGACAGCGAACTGGCGCTCCTGCGTGTCAGCGAGTACACGTTCCGCGCGCAGATCGCCGACCGGTGGCGCCGCGGCAACGTCTTCATCCTCGGCGACGCGGCGCACCTCACTCCCCCGTTCACCGGCCAGGGCATGGGAGCCGGAGTCCGGGACGCAGCCAACCTGGCTTGGAAGATCGCCGGAGTCCACAACGGCACCCTGGCCGAGGACGTTCTCGACGCCTACCAGCAGGAACGCAAGCCGCACACCCGGCACATGACCCGGCTGGCGCTGGGCGTGGGGCGGGCGATGACCGGCGGTGGCCGCGCGGGCAACGTGGTGCGCCGCGTGGTGCTGCCCCGGGTCCGGCTGGTCCCCGGTCTGCACGACAAGGTCGTCGACTCCACCACGCCGGCGCTGCATTCGTCCGCGCTGGTGTGCAAATCCCGCCGGCCGCGCCGGCTCGCGGGGACGCTGTGCCCGAATCCATTGCTGCCCAACGGTCAACGGCTCGACGAGGTGCTCGGCACCGGTTTCGCGTTGATCACCACGAGTGACCCCGATGCTGCCGACGCGGCATCGCTGCGGCGGCGCGGAGTCGTCGTGCTGGTTGCCCAGCCCGGCAGCGCGCTCGACGCATGGTTGCGCCGGGGGCGCGCGACGGCCGCGATCGTGCGCCCCGACCGGACGGTGATGCGCACCGGGCGTGACGTCGCCACGTTGTGCGCGTGGACGTCCGGCGTCCTTCGGACCCAGTGAAGGGTTCGGCTTCAGCCAGACGCCGACAACGGCCGGGCGACGATCACAGGTATCCGGACGGAGTGCAGGACCGCGTTGCTGACCGAGCCCAGCAGCATGCCCGTCAAACCACCTCGGCCGTGACTGCCCACGACGACGAGCTGCGCAGACTCCGACTTCTCGGCGAGCTGTCGGGCCGGCCGGTCGCGCACGACCACTCGGTGCACCGTCACGTCCGGATAACGTTGTCGCCACCCTGCCAGGCTTTCGGCGAGACTGCGCTGCGCCTCCTCCTCCACCGTCGCCCAATCCAAAAACGGAACTTCGGTCGTGACGTCACTCCATGCGTGCATGGCCATCAGGTCGACACCCCGACGAGACGCTTCGTCGAACGCGATCTCGGTCGCGAGTTCCGAAACCGCCGAGCCGTCGATTCCCACCACGACGGGCGCGTGCTGGTCCGGCAGATCTTCATCATGGAGGACTGCGACGGGGCAACTCGCGTGCCGCACCACGGTCGAACTCACCGAACCGAGCACACCTCGGGCGAGCAATCCTCGTCCGGAGCTGCCGACAACGATCATCTCGGCCGCATCGGACATTTTGATCAGGGCCGGCGACGGGTTCGAGAACACCAACTCGCGCTCGATGGTGACCTTCCGGTCGGCCGGCATCGCATCCTCGGCGATCTTGATCGCGCGCAGGACCTCTTTTTTGCCCTCGTCTTCCAGCCGCACCGCCAAAGACTCGGGGTAAGGAACCGGTGGCCAGGTCGCGGTGGGCGTGACCACCGCGTGGACCACGGTCAGTGGGATGTTTCTCATCGCCGCTTCGAGGGCCGCCCAACCAACGGCGACATCCGATGCGGGCGAGCCGTCGACCGCGACGACGATGCCGTGATGTTTGACGGGTGCGGACATTCGGTCTCCTTTCATCACAAGCGACGTTATAAACCGGTGGGGTCATCGGTCGTGAGGCTTTAGTCCCCAACATCTCAGGGGACGGCCGATTGCGTCACGAAGTCGATGAGTTCTTCGACCCGGCCGATCAGCGCGGGCTCAAGGTCGTTCCAGTCGCGCACCCTCGAACGGATCCGCCGCCAGGCCCTGGCGATGTCCGCCTGGCCGGCGTGCGGCAGGCCGAGCGCCGCGCACGCACCGTGCTTCCACTCGATGTGCCGCGGCACGTTCGGCCAGGCGGCCAGGCCAAGCCGCTGCGGTTTCACGGCCTGCCAGATGTCGACATAGGGGTGACCGACGACGAGGGTGTCGGGGCCGCCCGGCCCCCGCCGCACCGCGTCGGCGATCCGCGCCTCCTTCGAACCCGCGACGAGGTGGTCAACGAGCACGCCGAGCCGGCGCCCCGCACCGGGCGCGAACTCTGCCACGATGCCCACCAGGTCGTCGATGCCGCCGAGGTGCTCGACGACGACACCCTCGACGCGCAGGTCCTCGCCCCAGACCTGGGCGATGAGTTCGGCGTCGTGGCGTCCCTCGACGTAGATCCGGCTGGCGCGGGCGACCCGGGCGCGGGCACCCGGCACCGCGACCGAGCCCGACGCCGTCCTGGCTGCAGCAGCGGGCGCCGGGCGGCGGGGCGCGGTGAGGACCACCGGGCGGCCTTCGAGCAGGTAACCGGGCCCCAGGGGAAAGCCGCGGGTGTGGCCATGCCGGTCTTCCAGGTCGACGCGGCCGTATTCGACTCGCACCACCGCGCCGACGTAGCCGGTCTCGACGTCCTCGACGACGAGGCCGAGCTCGGCCGGATGCTCGGTCGAGCGAGGCTTGCGCCGACCCGCGGCGAGAACGTTTGTGCCATAGCGATCCATCACGCGGCAATACTAGGAAGTCTTGCGGCCAAACATCGTTGC
The DNA here is from genome assembly GCF_052145595.1 of Mycobacterium sp. Classification (GTDB taxonomy): domain Bacteria; phylum Actinomycetota; class Actinomycetes; order Mycobacteriales; family Mycobacteriaceae; genus Mycobacterium. The sequence continues at coordinate 6,858 of NZ_JBKQOI010000107.1, forward strand.
GGCGCGCCACCCCGGCCGCGCTATTTGCAGACGATCGCCGGCGGTGCGGCGACCCAACGGATTCAAGTGTCAGCCGGAAAAATCCACAAAAATAGTTGTGAGTAACTGCGTTGTCTTACCGGGCTGATGACGTTGCCACTGCTAAGTTGCTAGATGCCGCTAGTGCATAGCGCATGGCGGTTAGCGAGGTGGACGCATGGACCTGTCCCATTGGGTAACGAGCATTGTCGCTTTTGTCCGGGCCGGCTATCCCACCGGCATGCCGGCTACCGGTCACGTGACGCTTGCGGCGCTGTCGCACCGCCGCGTCACCAAGGACGAGATCACTGCCATCACAAACGAACTGATGACGCATCGACGGCGGCCGATCAGCACCACCGACGTCGGGGTGGCGATCACCCGCATCACCAACGAGATGCCCTCGCGGGATGACATCGCGCGTGTGCAGCGTCGCCTTGACGCGATCGGCTGCGCACAAGGATAAGCGCCCAGAAACGTCGATGAGAGCGGCCGCGTAGCTCGATCAGGCCGGCTCGCGGTCGGTCACGCGATTCGGTGGCCGTCCGTACCGAAGAAGTGTAAGTGTCCGGGCTCTGGATGCAGGCGCACGCGGGCGCCCTTTTCCGGTGGGTGGCGCCCGTCGGCGCGCGCAACGACGTGCTGGTCGATCACCTCGCCGAAGCCCGTGATTCGGCCATACAGGTAGGCGTCGGCCCCGAGCTCCTCGACCACGTCGACTTCCATCTCCACACCGGGGCCGCCCAGCTCGAAATGTTCGGGACGGACCCCCACGACGACCTCGCGTGCGGCACCGGCCATCTCACGCGGCAGCGGGATCGGCCAGTCCCCCAGCGATACCGCGGAATCGATTATCGGAAGGGTGAACAGGTTCATCGCCGGGGACCCGATGAATCCCGCGACGAATACGTTGTCGGGGTTCCGGTAAAGCTCGCGAGGCGTCGCGAACTGTTGCAAGACGCCGTCGCACAGCACGGCGACGCGGTCCCCCATGGTCATCGCCTCGACCTGGTCGTGGGTGACGTAAACGGTGGTGGTACCGAGTCGCCTTTGCAATGCCGCGATCTGGTTGCGTGTCTGCACTCGCAGCTTGGCGTCGAGGTTGGACAGCGGCTCGTCCATCAGGAAAACCTGCGGACGGCGCACGATCGCACGCCCCATCGCCACCCGCTGGCGCTGCCCGCCGGAGAGATCCTTGGGCTTGCGATCGAGATACGGTTGCAGATCAAGCAGCTTCGCCGCGCCCAAGACCTGCTCGCGGATCTCGGCCTTCGGAGTCTTGGCGATCTTCAACGCGAAGCCCATATTCTCCGCCACCGTCATGTGCGGGTAGAGCGCGTAATTCTGAAACACCATTGCGACGTCCCGATCCTTGGGATCGACATTGGTGACGTCACGCTCGCCGATCCGGACACGTCCCGAATCCAGCGTTTCCAGTCCCGCCACCATGCGCAGCGACGTCGTCTTGCCGCATCCGGATGGCCCGACCAGAACGACGAACTCGCCATCGCCGACGGCCAGATCGAGGCGGTCCAGGGCCGGTCGATCCGCCCCGGGGTAGCGCCGCGTCGCTTGCTCGAAAGTCACCGAAGCCATGACTACCCGCCGAGCCCGGTGACGGCGATACCGCGGACAAAGGAACGCTGTGCGACGGCGTAGATGATGACCAATGGCAGCACGATCAGCATCGACGTTGCCATTATCACCGGCCAGCGCGCGACGTATTCGCCCCGCAGCCGGACCAGGCCGAGCGTCAGCGTCGCCAAGCTGCTGCGCTGCAGCATCAGTAGCGGCCACAGAAAGTCGTTCCACACGTTGACCCAGGTGAGCACCGCAAGCACCATCACCGCCGGCCTTGCGTGCGGCAGCAGAATCCGCCAGTAGATCTGCCAGGGCGAGCAACCGTCCAGAATCGCCGCCTCCTCCAGATCGGTCGGGAGCGTGCGGAAGAACTGCCGCATGAGATAGGTGCCGAACGCGCTGCCGAACAAACCGGGCACGATCATCGCCCACGGTGTGTCAACCCATCCCACTATCCGCATCAGGATGAACTGCGGGATCACCGTCACGGTCAGCGGCACCATCAGCGTGCCCAGGTACAGCACGAACAAGGTATCGCGGCCGCGAAAATCCAGCCGGGCAAAGGCATATCCGGCCAGTGAGCTGAAGAAGACCTGCCCTGCCGTGACGCATCCGGCGTACAGCACGGTGTTGAAAAACATGCGCCAGAACGGCATCAGCGTGAACACTTCGCTGTAGTTGGACCACTGCGGGTGAGCAGGCAACAGCCTTGCCTCGGTCACCTCGCCTTCCCTTTTCAACGAGCCAGAAACCGCCCAGGCTATCGGGAACAGCCAGCACCATGCGATGCCGATCAGCATCGTGTATACGACGACGCCACGAAAGACATTGCGCTTGAACACACGCTCACTTAAGCCCACGAGAAGACTCCCAAGAGCGCCGGTGCGTGAGCCGCAACTGCAACACGGTCAACACCAGCAAGATGGCGAACATCACCCACGCCAGTGCCGACGCATAACCGAATTCCAGGAAGGAGAACGCGTGCTGGAAGAGCATGATGCCCAAGACATAGGTGGCGGACTCCGGTCCGCCATTCGGTCCGTTGAGGACGTAGACCATGTCAAAAGCCTGGAACGCGTGGATGATCGAAATCACCACGACGAACGAGATCGACCCGCGGATCAACGGCACCGTGATGGACACGAACTGCCGTATCTCGCCGGCGCCGTCGATTCTTGCCGCCTCGTAAACGGTTTCCGGAACCCCCTGCATTGCGGCCAACAAGATAACAGTGGCGAACGGCACGCTGCGCCACACGCTGACCATGCACAGCGAGGCCATGGCCCATCTGGGGTCGACCAGCCACGGGATCGGACCGATCCCGACCCAGCCGAGCATGATGTTGAGTAGCCCATCGTCGGTATTGAACACGAACTGCCACACGACCGCCATCACGACCGACGAGATCGCCAGGGGCAGAAACACGATCGTTCGAAAGATACCGATGCCCTTGACTTTCCGGTTGAGCACACCGGCGACGACGAGGCTGATCAGCAGGGTGGGCACGACGGTCCCGAGGGTGAAAATCACCGTGTTGCGGATCGCGATGAGAAACAGTGGGTCTGACGTGAAGAGCTGTTCGAAGTTCTTCAGGCCCACAAACTTTGGCGGTCTGAACACGTCCCACTGCTGAAAGCTCATGTACAGCGAGAAGCCGAGCGGAAACAGCATGAACACCGCGACCGCGGCCAGATTCGGCGCGACGAACAGGCGACCGGCCCAGGCTCGTCGTCGCGAAGGCCCGGGTCCTGCGGCGGTAACCGGCCCGGGCGCGGCGGTTGCGTCGACCGATGTCATGGGGTGCGCAGCACCTCGTCGACGGCGGACGACAGCCCGGCCAGCGACGTCGCCGGCCGGGATCCGCGCAGCACGGGCCCGAAGCTGCGGTCCATCAGGGCGACGATCTTTTCCCACTGCGGGCTGATCGGCAGGCCTTCCGAATACGTCGGCCCTTCGGTGAGCACGGCAAGGTTGCCGACCCTGCGGTGGGCTTTGGCGAATCCGTCCGAGTTGAGCGCGGACCGCAGCACCGGCACGAAAAGGCAGGATTCACCGATCAACGCCTGCCCGAGGGGGCCGGTGGCGAACTTGACGAATTCCCACGCCTGCTCCTTGCGTTGGCTGCTCGCCGAGATGGCCAGTCCGGTGGCACCGATATTGGAGCAGGCGGGCTGGCCCTGCCGGCGTGGCCCCACCGGCAACGAGGTGACATCGAAATCCAGGCCGTCGGCGCGGATGAAAGTCTGGTAACGCCAGTGGCCGCCCAGCGCGATCGCCGCCTTGCCCACCGCGAACAGATCGGGCGTGGACATCGACTGCACCTCGGATGCGTTGGGCGCCACCCTGTGCCTGTTGGACAGGTCGGCGTAGAACTGCACCGCCTCGGTGAAGGCGTCGTCGCCGAAATTGAAGTGGGCCGGGTTCACCCGCGGGGTGGCCCAAGACACCCCGTTGTTCATCGCGAACAGCCCGGCCGAGTAGTACGAGAACCAGGTGTTGACGAAACCCCACTGCGTGGCCCGTCCGGATCCATCCCGCTTGGTGAGAGCGGTGGCGGTGTCCAGGAACTCGGTGAAGCTCCACGGCTGCTCCCACGTTCTGGGCGGCGCCGGCACCCCGGCCTCGGCGAAAAGCCGCTTGTTGTAGAACAGGTAGTTTCCGGACCATTGCTCCGGAAGCGCGTACTGGGCTCCCTTGAACGTGAAGGTGTCATACAGCACCCCTATGCTGTCCGACTTCAGCTGCGCCGCGAAAGCCTGGTCGCGACTCAGCATGGTGTTGAGGTCCAGCAACACACCCTTGTCGGCCAGTTCGGCATAGGTCAATTCCCACGCCATCAGCACATCCGGGCACTTGCCGCCGGCGCAAAACGTCGACAGCTGCTGCATCACGCCCGGTGCGGAGAACAACGCCCGTACCTTGATGTCAGGATGGCGGCGCTGGAATTCCTCGACAATGCGCAACCTGGCATCGCGCTCGTCCGGATTGGCCGCGAAGAAGAACGTCAACGCGTCGTTATCGTCGGGAGCGCAGCCCGCGGCCCACGGAGCAAGCGACGCCGCGCTGAGCGCACCGGCGCCCCGCAGCAGGCTTCGCCGCCCGAACCGCTTATCGAGCATCGTGCTTCCCATCTTGCCCCGTAACCGACCGTGTCCGATTTCCTTGGTACCCGATGGGCCTGTGGTGTTGCCGGGCTGCGCTCATCGGTCACGTTTTCTGCGCGGGACTCGTCAAGACGATGACCGCATCCCTCGGACTCTCGGTTGCAAAGGAGACCAGCACCATGACCCTATCGATTGTGCGCCGCAGCGTGCGCTGCGGCCATTCGGCTCGCCGCTGCGGAAACAGCTGCACCCCAATGGATTGACCGATGGAAAAGGAATTGCCCCTGATGGAAAAGGAATTGCCCTGACATGGATGCCGCATACTTCGTGGTCACGCTGATTACCGCGACCGTCACCGCCGCAATCGCGATAGCCGACTTCATCCCCGCCGGATTCGTCCTGGCCAACTCGGCCGAGGTCGGGGTGCCGCGTTCTTGGTTACCGGCGCTGGGGGCGGTAAAGCTGGCCGGGGCCGTCGGCCTGGTTGTCGGGCTCCTGGGCGCACCGGCCTTGGGAATTGCGGCCGCCGTCGGCCTGGTCTTGTTCTTTGTCGGAGCAGTCGTGACGCACCTAACTGCTCGCGTCCTCTACAACATCGCGTTTCCCGGCGCCTACTTGGCCCTGTCGGCGGCGACGCTCGCGCTGATGGTTGCGCACTGAACGGGCTCGGAGCGGGGCGAGCGATCAGGCGGGAAAGTACCTGATCCGGTTGATCGCGTTGCCCCGCCACGCCACGTCGGCGAAGATGATGCCGCGCCCGTGATCCGAGTCGAACGAGACCGTGACCGTGGGTCCCGCGCCGTTCATCTTGGTCCAGGTGGCCCCGCCGAGTTGCGCGACGAGCTCGGCAACCTCGAGAGGGTCGGTATCGCCCAACGTGATTGTGGCGGTTGCTGATAACGCACGCAGAACGGCGAACTTGTCGCCCCGCGCCGCCGCATCGAGGAATGTCTCCACCAGCTCCTTGTGCCGCGCGCCCACCCGGCGGAAGCCGGCCATGAAGCCCGCGGTCCCTCGCAATCCCTGATTGCCCAGCAAACCGCGCGACAGTTGCACCGCGGGCGAAACCGCTCGCCGTCCGGTTCGCAGGAACTGCAGCATCATCGCCGGCAGCTCCCAATAGGCCCGCAATTCGGCAATCTGCCACTGGCCGTTGCCTTCTCGGAGGTCATAGCGAAGGAATGCGGGAATGTACATCGTCACGGCCGAGCCCATCGCCACCTCGAGTTCGAGATCGCGCAACACCACTGTGCCGAACACGATGTCGAGATCGCGATGGAACTTGATGTCACGCGGACCGATGAAGGTGTCATAGAAGCGGCCGATCTGCGCCCGCCCCACGTGCGGCCGCGAACCCACCGGATCTTCGATTCGGCCATCGCCGGTGAACAGCGCCACCCACCCGGCGCGGTCATGCGCGGCGGCCGCCTTCGGAGACCGCTCCACGGCGCCGAGCAGCTGCTCCCGATCGAGTGGCGTCACCATCAGGGCCCGCCCACCAGTTCGACGCCGGCGGTTCGCATCTCCGCCAGCGCTTCCGCGGCCGAATCCGGCGCCACAGCGGCGGTCAGGCCGACGAGCACCCTGGTGGTCAGGCCGGCCCGCGCCGCGTCCTCGGCGGTCCGCCGGACGCAATAGTCGGTGGCGATGCCGATGACGTCGACCTCGTCAACTCCCCGCTGCTGCAACCACTCGAGCAACGGGGTCCCGTTCTCGTCGACGCCCTCGAAGCTGCTGTAGGCCGCGGCATAGGCACCCTTGCGGAAGACCGCCTCGATTCGGCCGGTGTCAAGGTCGGAACGAAAATCCGCACCCGGGCTTCCTGCGACGCAGTGCGGGGGCCAGGACGACGAGTAATCGGGCCGGTCGGAGAAATGGTCACCCGGGTCGACGTGAAAATCCTTGGTCGCCACGACGTGCCGGTAGCCCGGCTCGCCGGCCAGATAGCGGTTGATGGCGGGTGCCAGGGCGGCGCCGCCGGCTACCGGCAGCGAGCCGCCCTCGCAGAAGTCGTTTTGCACGTCGACGATGATCAACGCTCGCACGCGCTCCACCATATCGTCGCGGGGCCACCACCAAGCCAACGCTGGTGCTGCTAGCTGCGGCGACAAGCCGGACGGTTTGTTTGCCGGCCGGCCGGGTAACCTAGCTGCCATGTTGATCCGCAGAATCGCGCGGCCCCTGCTGTCGGCGGCGTTCCTCGGCCAGGGAATCGAATCGCTGCTCAATCCCAAGTTGGCTGCCCAGGCAGCGGCGCCCACGGTGGATGGTCTTCATGCACTACCGGATTCGGTGAGCAGCAGCATTCCCAGCGACCCCCAGACGTTTGCTCAGATCAATGCCGCCGTCCAAATCGGTGGCGGCCTGCTGCTTGCCACCGGCAAAGCACCCCGCGTCGCTTCGGCTGCCCTCGCGTTGACGGTGCTGCCGGCGAACCTCGGTGCGCACATGTTCTGGAGTGAGAGCGACCCGCAGCTCAAGGCCCAGAAGCGGCGGGATTTCCTGACCGACCTCAGCCTGTTGGGCGGGCTGATGATCGCGTCCGCCGATACGGCCGGCAAGCCGTCACTGGGGTGGCGAGGCCGCCGGGCAGCCGAGCGGCTCTCCGAGCGGGTGTCCTCGGCGCTGCCGGGATCCTTGCCAGGATCCCCTGACACGCTTGACGCGTTTGACGCCGACTTCGGGGAACTCGGGGAAAAGATCGTGCACGGTTTGCAGATCGGCGCCGAACGCGGCCGCGAACTGGCCAGCACCGCCGCCGAAAAGAGCGCGCCATACGCCGAAGCCGCTCTCGAACGAGGCCGCGAACTGGCCACCACCGCGGCCGAAAAGGGCGCGCCGCTGGCCCAGGCCGCGCGCAAACGAGGCGAAAAGTTGGCCGACACGGCGGTTGCGCGCGGCAGTCACCTGGCCGACGTGGCCCGCGAGCGGGTCGGCGACGGCGTCAAGACTCGTCGTCGCAAGCGCCGCTGGTAGTCACACGATCGCGTCGGCGCCGAGCGAGGTCGCGCCGGAAATACACCGCCCATGACCCCGCGACCAGTGCGAACGAGGCGAGCTGGACGCCGAGCAGCCAGCCTTCGGGATAGATCGTTCCGGTCATGTAGTGCGCGATGAATCCGCCCCGCGGCAGCGGCGCCATTCCCGCGCTCTGCCGAGCCCAGCGCTCCGCCCACGTCAAGGGGCAGTCGACCCGCTTTGTCGCGATGGCGATCCCCCAGATCACCGCCGGCACATGCAGCCACATCGTGCGCCGCCAGCGCAGCGCGATGAAACCGCCGACGACGACGTAGGCGATGAAGGCGAAGTGCGAAGCCACGATGAGCCCCACCACGGTTTCGGACATGGCTCAGGGGCCCGGGTGGCGCCGGGCCGCCGACGCCGCCAGGAAGGTGTCGACGATCGCGTCGACGTCTTGGCCCGCATCCACGGTGACACCGGTCTCGCCGGCGCCGAGCGGCTCCAAAGCGTCGAACTGCGACCGCAGCAGTGTGGGCGGCATGAAATGGCCGGACCTGGCGGCCAGCCGGCTGCTGATGAGTTCCGCTGAGCCGCTGAGGTGCAAGAACTCCACGCGCGGGCAGGACACGCGCAACCGGTCGCGGTATTTGCGTTTGAGCGCCGAACAACTCACCACGCCGTCGTCGTGGTGGCGGGCCAACCACGCGCCGACGTTTTCCAGCCAGGGATGGCGATCGTCGTCGTTGAGCGGTTCGCCGGCGGTCATCTTGGCGATGTTGGCCGGCGGGTGCAGGCTGTCGGCGTCCACGAAGGGCACCCGCAGCCGTTGCGCGAGCGCCGCACCCACCGTCGACTTGCCCGAGCCGGAGACACCCATCACCACGACCGGTGACGGCGTGCCGTTCCGGACCGCGCTGGTGCCTATTACAGGTTGCGGTTCCATTCCACCCAACCGACACCGCTGCGGCCGTCCGCGGTGCTGACGACGGCCCAGACACGCGGGAACTGGCTCACCCGTCCGTCGAGGGCCGTCAGGCACACCGGCGCGTGTCCGCGCACGTCGACGTCAGCGGTGATCTCGCCCGGATTGAGAACCAACGCCGCGGGCAACGGTAATCCGTTGTCGTCGAAGGATTCTCGCGACGCGACGGTCTGCAGCTCGGTGACTTGGCTATCCGGGCCGTCGGCGCCCTGAACGTAGCCGACGCTGAAAGTCGGCGTACCCAGGATTCGAATGTTCACACCGTGCAGGTGGGTGCCATCGTCAAGGTGCAGCGCGCTCCATATCCAATCCATGCTCCACCAGTCGCGCACGCCCCAGGAGTGGTCGCGCTGCCCGGGAACCGATTCGATGCGGTAGTTTGCGGCCCCGACGGTGACGGTCCCCGAGACCGTGCACGGGATCTCGTAACGCGTCGTCAGCCGGTACTTGTACGGGGTGCCGTCGGTGGCCCACACCAAATTCATGGTCACCTCGACGGGAGTTCCCGGCTCCCCGCGCAGCAAGGCCGACGGGTCGGGGTAAGCCTGACCCCGCCCCCGCACGTCGACGCGATAGGCCTGCAGCGGCTCGCTGACGGAGTGGCTCGCCTTGAACGCGTCGGTGCGCAACACCCACGGGTCTGACGGCAGCGGGACTTCGCAGTCGACGACGGCCACCGTCGGCATGTCGGGTCCGCACAGCAGCGCGTGAACCCATGCCGTCTGCTGGTTGGCGACCAGGCCGATGCGGAACCAGCCGCCCAATCCCTGTGCCGCATCGACGAAGTCGGCGTACCAGCTCTCACTCCACAACGGTTCGTCGGTTGCGTCGTGTGCGAGCTCATCCTCCTGCGACGGTCGCAACGGTTCCGGGGCCGCCGCAGCGGGCAGCGTCGCCAACGCGTCGGTGTCGAGCACGTGGTCACAGTTCCGTTGCAGCATCGTCATGAACATCCGGTCGCCGCGCTCGGTGCGCTCCACCAGCATTGACGACACGATCGCCATCATCACCCCGAAAAAGCTTTGGCGGCGCACACCTTCGCCGACCTCGGCGAGGGTGATCGGCGCCTTTGGCCCCAACGCCTGGTGGTACGCCCGCAGCAATTCGTCGTAGTGCTCGCGACGATCCTGCGGTTGCAGCGCGCAGCCCAGGAAGTACGACAGATCGGTCAGCGCCGGACCCCAGGAAACGGTCTGCCAATCGACCACCGTCAGCGCGCGGTCGGCTCCGGCGGCACCGAACAACATGTTGTCCAGGCGGTAGTCGCCGTGCACCAGGCCCTGGATTCGGCCCGGCTCCGACGCCCCCGCAGTTTCCGAGGCCAGGTAGCCGTCGAACGCGGCGACCAGGCGTTCGCACACGATGCGGTGCTCCGGCGAAATCTGGTCGCCGTACCGGTCAATGAATCCGGCGTAAAGCGCACCGATCATCGCCTGGTTGAGCGGCGTCTCGCGGTTGAGCCACGTCGCTTCGGCCAGCGACGCGTCCCCGAGCAGCGGGCCGTGCAGCCGTCCCAACTCGACGACACCGAGCCGGGCCTGTTCGACTGTGGCGCCGGCGATTTCGTCGCCGACGGTCGCGGGACCGGCATCGCCGAGCAGCAGGTCGAACGCGCCGGTCGAGTTGTCGACCGCGGCGTGGTAGCAGGGCGCTATCGGCCCGCCCAGGCCTGGCGCGATGTCACCGTAAAAGCGGACTTCACGCTCGTAGAGACCCAGCGCCGCCCCAGTCTGCCGGCTCACCGGGTCGGTGGCCGCAACCTTGAGCACCACCGACTCCGGCCCGTCCGAGCCGGCGTCGGCGTAGGTGAGCCGGATGCGGTAGCACTCGCTCATCTGGCCGGTGCCGATGCGTTCTACGGCGAAGTCGGCAACGGATCCTGCGCCGATCGCCGCGGTCAACCAGGAGGTGGTGAGGTCACCGGGGCGTTCGATGACTTGCTCGGTGTCGGCGTGCATGGGGATCAGCGTGCCAGGTCACTGCGCCAGTGAGAAGCCGTCCCATGCCATCCGGCGGTGCGGGTGTGGATCGAACTCGACGCGGCTCCTGCGGTCGAAGACCATCACGGCACGGTCGGCGGGGGTATAGACGGGCCAGTCGTCGCCGGGCGACCCCGTGTGGCTGAAGGACCGCCACCGCCGTTGCACGTGATTGCTGACCCGCAGCGCGTCACGCCGATCGGCGGCGGCGGTCAGCAGGGCGCCGAACCTGGTGCGGTAGACATCGAAGACGGCCAACAGCTCGGTGGCATGCGTTGCGCCCAAACCCGACCAGCGCAGCGTCCGCGGGGCGTAGTCGTACCGGTAGAGGTAGGTCGGCGCGTGGCTGCCGTGGGCCTCGGCGATCTGCCAGGCCGCCGAGCTGAACGCGAAGTCACCGCCCAGCTGGATGCATGCCGATGGCGCGGGGTAGTCCGGGTAGGCGGCGGTAATGCGTTCGCGGGCGGCCGGTTCGGTGTCGGCCAGCAGCTCCTCGATCATCGATTTGTTCGTCGGCAGCATCTTGAGGAAGCGGGTGAACAACCGGCCCTCTTCGGCGTTGGTCCCCACGATGAGCGGCACCCGATGCGCCCGCCCGCTGCGCATCGCCTCGACGGGGTCGAGGGGCAGGCAGTCGTCGCCGAAGACCGGGCCAATCGGGAAGGCGCCCAGCCTGTCCTCCATGCCCTGGTCGATCAGCCGTTGTTGCGTTTCCACCAGTTGCGCCACGGACGCCTGCATCAGCGCATTAGCGGCATCTTGCGTGCGAGCCCCGAGCAGGCGGGCGAAGCGTGTCGCGAACTCGGCGGCGGTCTCGCGGGACCGCACCATGCCCGACGCCGGGCTTTCCGAGATCGCCCGGGAGAACAGGCCTTCGGCGGCGGGCACCGCGAGCAACGAGGAGGTGATGCAAGCGCCCGCGCTTTCACCGAAGATGGTGACATTGCCCGGGTCACCGCCGAATTCGGCAATGTTGTCGCGGACCCACTGCAACGCCATCACCAAGTCGCGCAGGTACAAATTGCTGTCGATGGTGATGTCCGGATTCGACAGCGACGACAGATCCAGACATCCCAGCGCGCCCAGCCGGTAGTTGACCGATACGTACACACAACCGCGGCGTGCCAACGCGGCGCCGTCGTATATCGGCGTGGCCGAGCTGCCCAGGATGTAGCCGCCGCCGTGAATGAAGACCATGACCGGTAGCGGTTCCTCGGCGGGGACTTCGGGGGTCACGACGTTGAGCGTGAGGCAGTCCTCGCTCGTGGGCTGATAGCGGCCGACCCCGAGCAGGGTGTAGCGACGCTGCTGGGGCGCGCAGTTGGCGAAGCCATGGCAGTGTCGCACGCCCGACCACGGCAGGGCCGGCTGCGGCGCCCGGAATCGCAGGGGTCCCAACGGCGGCCGGGCATATGGGATGGATCGCCAGCGGTGTACGCCATCCCGAGTGAAACCTTCGACGGTGCCGGCCGTCGTGCGGGCGCGAATGGTGCGCTGATGCATAACTAGTGACGGTAGCCGACACTACGGCGTCAGAACGACACTAGTGCGCGCGTAGCGGCCGAATCCGGGGCCCGGCGGCTAGCCTGACGAGATGCGGATCGCCGCGCTGGTCGCAGTGCCATTCCTGGTCGCAGGGCTTGTCGCCGGATGCTCGCACACGGTCGGCGGCCGATCGGCGCCAACCCAGACCACCCAGACAGCGACTGGTCCGTCGGGCAGCAAACCAGCCGCGGAGTCCACCGCACCGGCCGCCGGCGCAGCGATCCCCGACGTCATCGCGTGGATCGAGGCAGGTCAACCGGCCGATCCGGGCGGCTATCACGCTGCGACGCACGACGGCGCCACCACATCACTGGGTCCCGACATCGCGCTGACGGCTAACGCCGGCAAAGTGTCGTGCATGACCGACTCCAAACACACCGGCGGCGCGCTGGCTTGCCTGGTGGACCTGACCAGTCCCCCGCCCCGCCCCGACACGGCCTACGGCGAATGGAAGGGCGGCTGGATCGACTTCGACGGAACAAACCTCCAGGTCGGGTCGTCGCGCGCCGATCCCGGTCCGTTCGTCAACGGCAACGGACCCGAGTTGGCGAACGGGGATTCGTTGTCATTCGGCGACTACCGCTGCCGAGCCGATCAAGCGGGCCTGTTCTGCGTGAACTACGCCCACCAGTCGGCGGTGCGGTTCGCCACCGCCGGCATCCAACCGTTCGGTTGCCTGAAGTCGGTGCCGCCGCCCGACGGCGTCGGGACCGCGTTCAGCTGCTGACCTTTGGGTCCAACGTCGACTTGTTGGGTGAATTGCCCGCTTTTTGGCCCAACAACTCCACGTTCAGCTGTTCATGATGGTCGCGAACAGCTCGCTCATCTCGTCGGCGGGTCCGCCGGGCACGGTGTAGCCGGCTTCGTCGCGGATCTTTTCGAGATGATCGCGCACGTCCTCGATGGACAGCCCGGGCCGGTAGAAGCCCCGCGTCCTGCCGATGAAGAATCGCGCGACGTGTCCGGCACCGACCGTGTAGATCTCCCCGGAGACCGGACAATCCTGGTGCGTCAGGAAGGCCGCCACCGGAGCCACCAGCGCCGGGTCCAGTTTCTGAAGATATTGGCCCACAAGGTCGTCCAGCACCGCCTGCGCCGCCGGGTCGTCCGGCGGGGCGGCGCTGTCGACGGATTGCGCCAGCATTCGGGTATATGCGATTGGGGCGACGGCATTGACCTTGATGTTGTGGTCGGCGCCTTCGGCGGCCAGGACGCGGGTGAAACCGATCAACCCGGTTTTTGCCGCGCCATAATTGCTCATGCGTTCGGCGCCAAGGATTCCGGCGGCCGAGCAGGTGTTGAGTATCCGGCCGTACCGCCGCTCGCGCATGACCGTCCACGCCGGCCGCGTCACATGGAACGCGCCCTTCAAGTGCACATCGATAAGGGGTTCGAACCGATCGGCGGTCATGTCCTCGAACGGCGCGTCGCCGACAATTCCCGCGTTGTTGATCACGATGTCCACGCGTCCCCAGGTGCGAAGGGCGGCCTCGATGATCGCCTCTCCGCCTTCGGGACTCGTCACGCTATGGGTGTCGGCGACGGCCCGGCCGCCGCGCTGGCGGATTTCCGCCGCGGCCGCCTGTGCCGCCTCGATATCCGAGCCGTCGCCGGTCACCGACCCGCCCGTGTCATTGACCACGACGCGCGCGCCACGCGACGCGAGAAGCAGGGCGTATTGCTTGCCCAACCCTCCGCCGCCGCCGGTGATTACGGCAACCTGCTCGTCGAATCGCAGCTCGCCAATCGACATCGTCACCAGCTGACCGGCAGCTCTTTCATTCCGTAGATATTGGCGACCTTGAACCTCAGCTCATCCGGTGATACAGCCAATGTCAGCCCGGGCAGCCGCCGCGCCAGCGTCGCAAAGGCGACCTGCATTTCGACACGGGCCAGGTTTTGCCCGATGCACTGGTGCACGCCATAGCCAAAGCCCAAGTGCCCACGCGTATTTCGGTCGACATCGAAGATTTCTGGATTTTCGACCAACTCTGCGTCCCAGTTGCCGGCGGGCAGGTTCATCATGACGAATTCCCCGGTACGGATCAGCTGACCACCGATCATGAGGTCTTCGGTCGCCACGCGATCGACCTGGCTGTGCACGATGGTGAGGTAGCGCATCAACTCCTCGACGATGTTCGCGATGACGGCAGGATCGTCGGTTCGTCCGAGCCGCTCAAACACGTCGGGATGCTGCAGCAGCGCAACCGTTCCCAACGAGATCATGTTGGCGGTGGTCTCGTGGCCGGCCTGCATCATGATCACGCTGTTCATCGCCGTCGTCGCATTGTCGAGTTGGCCCGTCGCCACGTATTCCGTAACAAGGCGGCTGATCAAGTCGTCGCCGGGTTCGCGCCCTTTGCGCTCCACCAACTCCTCGATATAGGCGTACATCGCCCCAAAGGCTTGCCCCTTCTCCTCGTCGGACGAACGGGTGTCCAGCCCAACGGTGGTCTGGCGCTGGAAGAGCCCGAGATCTTCGGGCGGCACCCCCAGCAGCAGCGCAATCACCAGCGACGGGACCGGCAAGGCAAAGTCGCGCACCAAGTCCGCCGGCGGCCCGTGGCTGATCATCTCCCCGAGATAGTGGTCGACCATTTCCTGGATTTGCGGCCGCATGGCTTCGCAACGCCTGAAGGTGAAGTTGCTGGTCATCATGCGCCGCAACCGATGATGCTCGGGGTCATCAGTCCGGGCGAACATCACCGGAATGTTGTTGTCCGCGTCCGACGGCATGATGGCGTCCGGAATGGTCTTCGCGGACAGGCGCGGATCGACCAGCGCAGCCCTGATGTCCTGGTACCGGCTCACCACCCAAATCGGATTGCCTTGGAACATCGCCCGCCGGAGCCCGGCCTGTTCCCGCCAGTCCACAAACTCGGCCGGGGGCGCAAGCGGGCAGTGCGCAGCCCGCGGAACGGGCAGCACAGGAAGATCGGCGTCAGAGCAGTATTCGGAAGTCTCGAAATATATTGACATGAATCACGTTTCCCATTAAGTGCTGGTTGTCTGCCAGTTATCGAGCGTAGAGCTACGGCTTGTCGGCAGTCAACTGTCAGTTAGGCTGTCACGATGACCGCGGTTGAGGACCGGCCGTTGCGAGCGGACGCCGCGCGCAACGTTGAGCGCATTCTGCGCGCGGCGCGGGACGTCTACGGCGAGTTGGGGCCCGATGCACCGGTGGAGGCGGTCGCTCGCCGTGCGGGTGTCGGTGAGCGAACCCTCTACCGCCGGTTTCCGACAAAAGCCGACCTGGTCCGGGCTGCCCTGGATCAAAGCGTCGCCGAGGATCTCACGCCGGCGATCGACAGTGCCCGCAGTGCCGATGACCCGCTACGCGGTCTCACCCAACTGATCGAAGCCGCGATATCGCTGGGAGCTCGCGAACACAACCTGCTGACCGCCGCGCACCGGGCCGGCTCACTGACGTTCGACATCTCGGTTTCACTCAACAAGGCGCTTAGCGACCTTGTCGGCGAAGGCCAGCGCATCGGACGGGTCCGCGCCGACCTGGTCGCCGATGACCTACCGCGCCTGATCGCGATGCTCTATAGCGTGCTGTCGACGATGGATTCGGCCAGCGACGGCTGGCGACGCTACGTCACTCTCATAATCGACGCGATATCCATCTCCGAAGCACAGCCGCTCCCCCCGGCCCCTCCTCTTCGGATATCCGAACCCAGCAACTGGCGCGTGTAAGCGGTTTAGTTGATGGTTACCCCGGCGTCGACCTTGAACTGCAGTCCCGTCACATAGCGGGACTCATCTGAGATCAGGAACAGCACAGCATTGCTGACGTCAACGGGTTCGACGGCCGGCGTCGGCATTGCATTGACGAAGATCGGGATCAGGTCGGGCCGTTCTTCGCCCAGGAGGGCTCCGAACGACGGCGGGATCATTCCGGTAGGGACACCGGTAGGAAGCACAGTATTGACACGCACGTTCTGTGCGGCAAGTTCGTTGGCCAAGGCCAGCGTCAAGCCCACGACGCCGTGCTTGGCCGCCGTGTAGGGCATCTGCAGCGGAAAGCCTTTGATGGCGCCGGCGGAACTGACATTGACGAGGCTGCCGCCACCTTGGTCGAGCAGGTGGGGTATCGCGGCCGCGCAGGTGTTCCATACTCCGATCAGATTCACGTCGACAACCGTGCGCCAGTGATCGGCAGTTGTCCTGTCCCATGGCGCTACCGTGAGCACACCCGCGTTGGCCACCGCACCGTCGAGACCCCCCAGCTCGCTGACGCCGTCATCGACCGCCGAGCGCAACTGTTCGTCGTTGCGGACGTCGACGACATAACTCACACAGCGGTGGCCGAACGTGCTGACCAGCCGCACCGTTTCGGCAAGGTCTTCCTCGGTGGCCAAGGGATATTCAACCTGCGGCAAAGATTGGCAGATGTCGACCAGGATGAGGTCCGCACCCTCCTCGGCAAGCCGCAGCGCATGGCCACGCCCCATTCCGCGGGCAGCGCCGGTGATCAGAATGCGTTTACCGGCAACGCGTCCCGGGGGTGACGCCGACATAACTGGGGTCCACCTACCGTTCGTTCCACATCAGGCCGCGCATCGTTGCGGATAGTGGGATGTCCTCCACAGCGATCAGCCCTTGGGGCGCGCGGCACACCCAATCGATCGCATTGACCGCCCGACCCGCCGTCGAGATGCAGCCCGCGTCAGTGGAATCAAGAACCGGATGGGAAACGTGGGTGTTTATCTCCACCCTTGGCTCACCCTCCACGACGACACGGTGTACGCCGGTATGACCCTCGGGAGGGAACTCCCACTCGGGCGCAGCGGCGGAGGTAAGCCTTGTCACGTGCTCGAGGGTGATCACCGGTTCGCCATCGCGGACTCCCTCAGTGGCAAACCGAACCGCGGCCATCTGTCCCGGCTCGACCGTCATCATGGTGCAGTCAATGCGCTCTGGTGTGAACCAGCGTTCGGTGCGCTGGCGAACTTCGTCGAGCTTGATGTCGAGGTTGTCGGCCAGACTACGCACCTGACCACCCCACATCGACACAACGACCCCGGGCAAAAACAGCATCGGCGGGCCGGCGTCCCGAGTCGTTCCGAACCCCATTGCGGCACCAGTGAACTCGGCATCATCGTAGTTTCCGTAGTCGAAAATCTCTTGCACGGTGATCGAAGAAACGCGGGTGGTCAGGCTGACGGCGGAATGCACCAATGTATCGCCAGAGAAGCCCGGGTCGATGCCATTGACGTAAAGCGAGGTGTTGCCGGCCTCGCAGGCGCGCTCCAAAGGTACCCGCAGCCAGTCTTCGGCATGGTGCGGTGTGACCAGCCAGACCATCGACGTACCGACGACATTGGTGCCCGCCGCCAGAAATTTGGCCATCTGTTCGATGGCCTCCATCGGCCGAGTTTCGCCTTGAGATGTGTAAACCACGCAATCGGCGCCGAGGTCGACCAGGGCGTCGACGTCGTCGGTGGCGATGATGCCGGTCGCTTCGTCCAGTCCGCAAAGCTCCGCCGCATCCCGGCCGATCTTCTCGGCACTAGCGGCATGAACTCCAACCAGTTCTAGATCGGGTCTGCCGATAATCGCTCGCAACGAATGCCGCCCCACGTTGCCGGTGGAGAATTGGATTACTCTGCGCATCGTCGCCTCCGGATTCGCTTCTGACACAGGCGAACTCTATCTCGGTGATCAGTAGTCAGGTATCGGCAGTGGCGAGTTGTTCGAGTCGATGCCGCCATCGACGTGGAACGTCGCGTTGGTGGCATAACAGTCGCGCGTACAAAGATATACCGTGAGCCGCCCCAGGTCCTCGACGTCGCCCAGGCGATGGAGTGGCGTGTTCTCTTGCATCTTCTCGAGTGACCCGGGCATCAAGTCCAGGCTGCTCTGCAGACCGTCCGTTGCAAACGAGCCAAGTGCGATGGCATTGACGCGGATCTTCGGCGCGAGTTCTTGCGCCATGGCGCGGGTAAGCGCTTCGAGCCCACCCTTGGCAACGCAGTAGGAGGTCAACGCGCGAATGCCGAAACGGGCGGAACCCGACGAGATGTTGACGATGGAACCGTGTCCGGCACTGAGCATGTGGGGAGCCACGAGTTGACTCATGATGAACGCGGAGGTCACACACCACTCGAATGTGTGTCTGAAATCTTCGTCGGTGATGTCCAGGAACCGGGCGTACGTCGAGCCGCCCACGTTGTTGACGAGAATATCGATCCGGCCGAAGCGCTCCATGGCGGTGTTTACGACACGCTCACCGTCCGACCGGCTGGTCGCGTCCGCAACGAGTGCCAGCCCCTTGCCGCCAGTCTCCTCAATGCCCTCGATCGAGCGAACGATTTCCGACTCGGTGCGTGCGGTGCCGACAACGGTGGCACCAGCCTCTGCCAATACCCGAGCAATGCCCGCCCCGACACCACGGCCGGCACCCGTAACTATCGCGACCTGTCCATCCAGCCTGAACTGCTCCAACGCCATGCGGGCTCCTCCTGACGAAGTGCGGGGTATGCACCGCTCCATCTAAGAGCCTAAGCTGACTGAAGTCAACGAATATCTAGGGGCACGGACGGACGCGATATGAGGCGAACCCCATCGCGACGGGCCTTTCGAGCGCGCGGCAAGATAGTGTTCTGAGTTATCCTCGGGACTTCTTGATGAGTTAGGTCAAGTGTGAGAAGGAAATTAAATGGCTGTGGCGGACAAGCTATCCTCGCGTGAATCAAAGCGCTTGCAAACGAGGGAGCGACTGATGGGTGCGGCCATCGCGGAGTTCAAGAGGACCGGCATGGCCGAGGCCGACGTCAGCGCCATTGTGGCTGCAGCAGGGGTCGCCCACGGCACCTTTTTCTTTCACTTCCCAACTAAGGAACATGTCCTGCTGGCGCTGGAGCGGCGCGAAGAGGACCGCATGGCCAAGCAGTTCGCGCAATTCTTGAAGGCGAAGCATGATCTTGCCTCCGCGTTACACGAGGCCGTGCGCCTAGTGGTGGGGTTGGAGCGTCGGCTGGGCGACATCCTGTTCAAAGACTTTCTGGCGCTGCACTTCTCGCAAACCCGACCGCCTGCCGAGGACGGCCGGGATCATCCCCTGATCGTTTTGGTCGCTGAGGAAATTGCGCACGCTCAAGAGCGCGGTGAGACGGATCCCGGAGTCACTCCAATGAATAGTGCGGTATTCTTTTTGCTGGGGCTCTACGCTCTCTTGATCACCACTCACGACTGGCCGACGCGCGACGCCCTGCTCGAAGACCACGTAGCGCGGACGTTGCGGAGCATGGAGCCTTGAGCCACTAGCGCACGACGCCGCGCAGCGGCATTAGCCCGAGGTCGAAATGGGTGATGAAGCCCGGCGGGGCCTCGCAGACAGCTGGAATCGCGTTCGCGGGGCCCATCGCGGTCCAGGTGTAGCCGGGCTTCGGGTAGTTGCCCTGCGGGTCTGCCGGCGCCTGGAGGATCAGCTCGGTGGGCTCATCGCCCTCGATCACGATGCGGTAGTGATAGTGACCGCCCCAATCAGGCTGCGGCTCAACGGCATCGTATTCGTCCATCGTGTACATCTCGTGGAAGGTGATGAAGGGCTTGTTGTCCACCCACGTCGTCCACTTGTGATGCTGGGAGGCGACCTGGCCCTTCTTGATCACGCCTTTGAACCCCGGCATGTCGCTTCCCGGCCCTCCTTCAAAATGAATGTCGCGCGTGGCCACCCCAAGCTCCACGTCCGTCGTGTATTTGTCGACTGTCTTGCCGAGTCCGTCCGCGATCATGGCCATCGACTGTGCGAATAATGGCCATGCGTTTCCGAGGAGATTCGGGCCGGCCCGAAACTCTTCCGGTGTGTTGCCCATTCCCATCTCATGCAGGTACTTCAAGGTGTCCTTGCCGAAATTCACTACCTCGTAGATGTGGATGGACTCGATCCGGCTGACAATTCGGGCCAGCGTCAGAACGAGCAGGTCTCCCGCGAAGCCGGGATTGATCCCACCTGCGTGGAATGAAGTACCGCTCTCCAGACACGCTGCCTCGATCTTGTCGATATCGGCGGCGCTGTGTTCGGTTCGATACCACCACGCGCCACCTGAGGCCACGACGTTCTTGCCCTGGCGCAACAGTCGGCAAACCTCATCGGGATCAGACCACAGCGGCGCGTAGAACACGCAGTCGGCTTCAAGTTCCTCGATGGCCGCCTTGTCGTCCGTCGCGAGTACACCGCTTGGCTCGAAACCGGCGAGTTCGCCGGCACTCTTGCCTACCTTCTCGGGTCGGCTACAGAGCACTCCAACGAGCTCGAAGGCGGGGTTGTTGACGAAATGGCGAAGCCCAATTGTTCCGACGTTGCCAACGCCCCACTGGATAACGCGATACTTCTTGTCGACCGGCACGCGCGGCGTCGTTCTCTCGGCAGGAGATGTGAGCGTCATTGCTACTCCTTTGCATGCGCGAAAAGTCGCCGACACTCGACAGCCGGGACGGCTGAGCGCTCGCTGAGCGTAAGATTGCCTCAACATTTGTGTCAAGAGACTGAGCTAAGTCAGTCATCCTGAGACGTTCAACGGCCCCGCATGAGCACTTCGCGGCCCCAGACAACGCGACGTCTGCTCGTTGCAATCTTCGATCGGTCGCCGGCCGGGACTCTTGGCGTCGAGGCTAATCGGGTCGTGCGGCGTCGCGCTGACCGGCAGCGGGAGCATGCGCCATCTCAGCGGGCGATATGCGACGTACCACTTGCTAAGTCAGCGCTTCATGCCCTAGCGCACTGGATCCCCGCGGAGCCCGGATGCGCGGATGCGGCTCTGTGGCGATCGGACTCGCCGGAAAGCCAGACACGCGGGCTGGAGTTCGCCGCGGCTATCGGGACCGCTAGTAATGATTCTCGGATTCCCACAGCTGTCCTTGATGACTGTAGTCAGTTTTTGTTATGTTGACGGCGCCTAATCGAGATCTGGCGTCCACCAGTTCCGCGCACGCCGATCTGTTTCGTAAAGGGGGAACTTGAACCGGCTAAGTTCGAAGCTACGCTCTTCCGCCGTTGAGGACAGGGCGACGGTGCCGACGAGCGGTGTGCGCCCCGGTCTCTCTTTCGACGAGCACATCGAGGAATCGCGGCTCGCGCAGCGCCATGCCGACAAGTGGCTCATCTCAGGCAGTTTCCTGATCGGCACCGCGGCGCTAGGTGTCTTCGGCCTGCCGCTCTTCCTCCGTGGAGTCTGGTTGCTACGGCGGGCACAAAAAGCCGGCCTCTCGGTTCGACCCATGATGGTCACCCTGATCGGATACCTCGTCATCATCGACTCCGCGATAAACACGGTGGGTTGGGCGCTCGACCTGGTCGCCAACCACAGTCTGCTAGCCCGTGTGTTGTTGAACGGGTGGGGCAATATGTTCGACGCGGGCTACTTCTGGCACTACAACGAGCTGTGGCTCGGCGGCGCGGCGGGACCCGGCGAAAAAGCGTTGGAGGTCGGACTGATCCTCACCGTGTTCACGATGCGCATCGCCGCGGCGATTGGGTTCTTACAGATGAAGCGGTGGGGTCATCAGTGGATGGTCGTCACCTGCTGGATGGG
>NZ_JBKQOI010000108.1:0-9447 GCF_052145595.1 Mycobacterium sp.
TCGCTTAGGCAGCGAGAGCGTAGTCGCGCTGATGTGAATCGGCGCTTATATGGTTGCAACGACGCTTACGGTGGTCTCTTGCCTGCACCGGCACGCTTCCCTTGATTCGATGCGCGAAGTCGAAACCTTTCAGCCCCTCGCACTCCCACCGACTTTCGGCAGGACAACCAATGGTACGCCGCCATCAACGAGCGGCAACGGGATTATCTTCCGTGCCGAGGCTGCGGTCAGATCACGAAGTTCAGGTGCTCGACGATCTTGGCCCCCAGATCTTTGTCGCCGGCCAGGTCGATTTCCTCAGCACGGGCGGGGCTCATGGGGCGCCCGCCGGCGAGCCTGGTGAACTGCAGCCCGTCGAGCCGGATCGTCGCCGTCGGTTCCTCACCACCGAAGTCGTCGACCAGCCGAGCGCGACCGTCCACGTTGACGCGGATGCTGCGGGCCAGCGGACCGGTCAGCTCGAACAGGATGCGCGAACCATCGGGCGCTTTGGCGAGCCTGCCCACGACGTAACCCATCGTGGCAGCCACCTCGTCGAGGGACAGCTGCGACGCGAGCCCGTCGAGCTCGTCGTCGGACGACGGCCGCAGCAACGCCTGGCGCATGTCTTGCTCGTGCATCCAGCAGTCGAACACCCGGACACGCATGAACCGCCCGTAACTCTCCGGGCCCACCGGCGTCGGCGTCAGTGCGTTCCACTCATCGTCGGACATGCTCGTCAAGGCTGTCCGGCGTTTGCCGGTCACCGCGCGCAATTGCTCGAGAACGCTGCCGCCCGATTCCTCGCTGAGGTGGCGGACCCAGCACTCGTTCATCACCCCGATGTCATTGCGCACGTGGTCGAGCGTCGAGACGTCCATATCGGGCTGGGGGGCCGCAATGCCGGCCAGGAATGACTCGGTGCCGATGATGTGCGCCACCACGGCCTTCACGTCCCACCCGGGCAGCGGCGTCGGCGCCTGCCAGCGGGTCTCGGGCAGCCCATCGAGCAGCGCGTCGATGGAGTCCCACACGGCGAAAAGGCCAGACAGCACGTCGGACTTGTCGACTCGAGTGATAGGGCGGTCTGCCATGGTCGGATATTAGGCCGATCACTTCCCCATCGACAGACCGACCCGCGCGACGGTGGTAAGGCGCGTCACAGTCCTCAGCTTGCGGCGATCATCGCCACTGAACCCATAGCCATCACCATGCCCACTCCCTGGCAGCGACTCACCCGCTCGCGCAGCACCACCATCGCCAGCACGACCGTTGCCGCCGGATACAGCGAGATCAAGATGCTGGCCAACGAGAGCAGCCAGGTGTGCAGCGCCAGCAGCATGGAAACGTTGGCGCAGATGTCCAGCAGCGCCACGCCGAGTGCCAGCTTGAGTGGCTTTCCGCGCGGCAGTCGCAGGTTTTTGCTGAACCCCGCCATAACGACCACCACCGCGGTGGCGGACAGCCTGGCGAACACCAGCGGCCAGAGTTTGCAGGCGTGTGGCGCCTGATGAAGGAAGACCAGGTTCAGCCCCATCGCCGACCCGGCCAGGACCGTGAGCCATGCCACCTTCGGGGTGAATCGATATGGCGTGGTGCCCACGACCGTGGCCTCGCGGCTGACCAGCATTACCGCGATCAGAGCCAGGACGACGCCCACCGCGGCCGCCTGTCCGGGCCGCTCCCCCAGGGCCACTCCGACCGCAACCGGCACGGCGGCGTTAAGGACGGCCGCCAACGGTGAGACCACCGATATCGGCCCGGCACCCAGCGCCGCGAAGAACGCCCACATGCCGAACGCCATGCCGATGCCGTACAGGCAGCCCCAAAAGAACGCACCAAGCTGGATCGGGCCACCCACGACGATGGCCGCCGCACCAAGCAACACTGTCTCGATCGGGTAGGCCACCAGCATCACGCGCAACGCGGACACCCGTCGAGCGGCCACACCGCCCACGAAATCGCTTACGCCGTAGGTAACGGCCGACAGCTGGGCGTAAGCGGCCCCGATCAGTTCATGCCCTTCGCTCGGCGACCCAGTTCACGAAGCACTTCGCGCTGCGCGTCCCGGCGGGCCATGTCCTGGCGTTTGTCGTGCGCTCGCTTGCCTTGCGCTAGAGCCAGCTCGACTTTGACCTTGCCCTCGGAGAAATACAATGACAGTGGCATCAGGGTGAGGTTACCATCTCGTATCTTCCCGACCAGTCTGTCGATTTGTTGCCTATGTAACAACAACTTTCGGTTGCGACGAGGATCATGATTGGTCCAGCTACCATGCTGGTACTCGGGAATGTACAAGTTACGCAACCACACTTCGCCGTCGTCAACCGTTGCGAACGCGTCGGCTAACGACGCATGCCCCTCCCGCAGACTCTTAACTTCGGTGCCCTGCAATGCCACTCCGGCCTCGAACAACTCGATGACCGAATAGTTGTGCCGCGCTTTGCGATTGGTGGCGATGATTTGTTTGCTACCACGCTTGCCGCCAACCGCCTTGCCGCCGCGGGAATTGTTGGCCACAGCTATCGCCGTATGTAAAGGCGCAGCGTCGCGTAGGCCGTCAACGCGGCCATCGACACGCCGAGCAGAAACAGCCACGGCGAGATGTAAAGGATGTCGGCGTAGTCGACCCGGGCGATCAAATTAGCTTGGTAGAACTGGTTTAGCGCATTGTCCAGGAACAGTGCCCGCACCACGATCAAGCCGACGATCGCGATGGCCACACCCACGGCCGCGGCGAACATCGCCTCCACCAGGAAGGGCAGCTGAGTGTACCAGCGGCTGGCCCCCACCAGTCGCATGATCCCAATCTCCGTGCGCCGCGTATACGCAGCGACCTGAACCATGTTGGCAATCAACAGGATTGCTCCGACGGCCTGAACCAGTGCGACAGCGAACGCGACATTGCTCAAGCCGTCCAGGACCGCGAACAGCCGGTCGATCAAATCTTTTTGATTGAGCACGGAAAGCACCCCGGGCTGGCCCTGCATCGCGGAATCAAAGTCCTTGTGCTGCTCGGGGTTATTGAGCTTGACGATGAACGACGCCGGGAAGGAATCCTTGCCGGCCACATCCTTGTACTGCGGGAACTTCCGGATCGCGTCCTCGTAGGCGTCCTGACGGTTGAGGAACCGCACCGACTTGACGTCGTCGCGCCGTTCGATCTTTTCCCGCAGCGCCTTGCACGGGTTGGTGCCGCAGGACGGGTCGTTGGCCGAGACGTCCTCAGTGAGGAAGACCTGCGTCTCGACGCGGTCGAGGTAGATGGCCCGCGAGTTGTCGGCCAACCGAACCACCAGCAGACCGCCGCCGAACAGGCCGATCGAAATCGCGGTCGTCAGGATCATCGCGATCGTCATGGTGACGTTGCGACGAAGCCCGGTCAGGACCTCGTTGAGCAGGAAGCCGAAGCGCACTTAGCGGTCCATCCCGTAGACGCCGCGCTGTTCGTCGCGAACCAGCCTGCCCAAAGACAGCTCGACGACCCGCTGCCGCATGGAGTCGACGATGTGGTGGTCGTGCGTCGCCATCACCACCGTCGTGCCGGTGCGGTTGATCCGCTCCAACAAATCCATGATGTCGTTACTGGTGTCCGGGTCGAGGTTGCCGGTGGGCTCGTCGGCCAGCAACACCAGGGGCCGGTTGACAAACGCGCGGGCGATCGCGACCCGTTGCTGCTCGCCACCCGACAGCTCGTCCGGCAGCCGGTTGGCTTTGCCGGACAGGCCGACTGTCTCGAGGACGTCGGGCACCACCCGGTTGATCGTGTCGGTGCGTTTGCCGATGACTTCCAGCGCGAAGGCGACGTTCTCGTACACCGTCTTTTGCTGCAGCAGCCGAAAATCCTGGAACACGCAGCCGATCACCTGGCGCAGCTGCGGTACGTGCCGACCAGGCATTTTGTTGACATGGAACTTCGACACCCGGACGTCGCCGGTGGTCGGGTTCTCCGCGCCCAGCAGCAGCCGCATGAACGTCGACTTGCCCGAACCCGACGGGCCGATCAGGAAGACGAATTCACCCTTGTCGATTTTGACGTTGACGTCGTCCAACGCCGGACGCGCCGACGCTTTGTACTTTTTGCTGACATGGTCCAGGGTGATCATCACGGCACGCCAGTGTAGCGGTGAATTTCGCTGGTCGGCGAAAGTCAGCTGGTGGGTGGCGCAGGTGTGGGCACCGGACCGGGCCCCGGCTGCGGTTGCTGCGGGGCTGAGGGGGTCGGGCTCGCGCTTGGCGGGCAGAAGGGTGGCGGCAGCAGACATGGCGGCGTCGGCAGCACGAACGGCGGCGGCGGCGTGGTGGTCACGGGCGGCGGCGGCACCGTGGTCGGGGTCGGGGACACCGCGGTGGTCGGGGTCGGCGTGATCGTGTCGGTGGCCGGGGGCTGCTGCACCCGGCTGCGCGGCACCCAGGTGTAATTCGGGTCGGGCACGAAACCGGGCGGCACCACCTGCGTGGCCGGAGGGCCGCCGTGCGTCGATTCTTGCGGGCGGTAGGTGTCGTAGACCCACCACACCGCCAGGAACGCGATGATCAACACGAAGGTCGACGTGCGCATCCGCCCCCTGAACATGTAGCTCGGCCAGCGCCGTTCCGTATCTTCGCTGCGCTTCTCGAGGATGTTCAGCGTGAACTTCACCGCTGCTGCACCCGATCCTGGGTTTTTTCGTGCGCTGTCGCGTCTTCCTTCTCCAAGGCGGCCTGGGCGGCAGGGACGGCGGGATCTTCGACCAGGCCCACCGTGGCGTCGGCCGCGGTCACGATACCGGCGCGCGCGAGCGCCCGAATGACCAGCACACGCAGCTGCCGGCCCGCCTCGAACTGCTTGCCGGGCAGCGTGCGGGCGACCATGCGCAGGGTGACTGTGTCGACTTCGATCCTTTCCACCCCCATCAGGGTGGGCGCGTCCAGCAGCAACTCACCCAGCAACGGGTCGTCCAGCGCGCGCTCGCACTCCTGGTGCAAGACCTCGTTGACCCGGTTCAGGTCGGCGCTGGTCGACACGGGGATATCCACCACCGCGCGTGCCCAGTCCTTGGAGAGGTTGACCGTTTTGACGATCTGCCCGTTGGGGATGGTAAACACCTCTCCGTCCGAGGAGCGCAGCCTGGTCACCCGCAGCGTCACGTTCTCCACGGTGCCGCGCGCCTCGGCAGCGACCCCGCTGACGGTCAGCGCGACCAGGTCACCGAAGCCGTACTGCTTCTCGACGATGATGAAAAACCCCGACAGTAAATCCTTGACCAGCTGCTGAGCACCGAAACCCAGCGCCGCACCCAGCACGGTGGCCGGCGCGATGAGCCCACCCACGGAGAACTGCAGGACGCCGCCGATCTCAACGATGACCCAGATGGCGATCACCACGATCGACACCCACTGGATCACCGACGCCACGGCCTGGCGGTGCTTGGTCGCCTCCGACCGCACCAGGGCGTCGCTTTCGGCGAAGCCCTCGTCGAGCTGCCGGGTCACGTGTTGGGCCACCCAGGTGACGAAGCGGACCGCCAGCACCGCCGCGATCAGGAGCATCACGATCCGCAGACCCCGGGTGATGATCCACTCACCGATTTCGCCGCGCCAGAAGTCGTGCCAGCGCTGTGTCATTGCCGAAGCAAGAAGAGTTTTATCCGTCGTCATCTTTTCGGTTGCGCCACCGGATCCCCGCTTCGAGGAACCCGTCGATGTCTCCGTCCAGAACAGCCGCCGGATTGCCCACCTCGTACTCGGTTCGCAAATCCTTGACCATCTGATACGGGTGCAGTACGTAGGAGCGCATCTGGTTGCCCCAGGAGCTGCCGCCCTCACCTTTCAACGCGTCGAGCTCAGCGCGCTCTTCTGATCGCTTGCGCTCCAACAACTTTGCCTGAAGCACCCGCATCGCCGAAACTTTGTTCTGCAGTTGCGATTTTTCGTTCTGGCAAGTGACCACGATACCTGTCGGGATGTGGGTCAAACGAACCGCGGAGTCGGTGGTGTTCACCGACTGGCCGCCCGGCCCGCTGGAACGGTAAACGTCCACTCGCACGTCGCCTTCCGGAATGTCGATGTGGTCGGTGGTCTCCACCACCGGAAGCACCTCGACTTCGGCGAACGACGTCTGACGCCGGCTCTGGTTGTCGAATGGGCTGATCCGGACCAGCCGATGGGTGCCCTGTTCGACGGACAACGTGCCGTAGGCGAACGGAGCGTGCACGGCGAACGTGGCGCTTTTGATGCCGGCCTCTTCGGCGTAGGAGGTGTCGAACACCTCGACGGGATATTTGTGCTGCTCGGCCCACCGGATGTACATCCGCATCAGCATTTCGGCCCAGTCGGCGGCGTCCACCCCGCCGGCACCGGAGCGGATGGTGACCAGCGCCTCGCGCTCGTCGTACTCGCCGGAGAGCAGAGTGCGCACCTCGGCGGCCTCGATGTCGGCGCGCAGCGCCTTGAGTTCGGCGTCGGCCTCGGCGAGGGCTTCGGTGGCGCCTGCCTCCTTTTCTTCGGCTGCCAGTTCGTAAAGCACCGGCAGGTCGTCGACGCGCTGACGCAGCTCCTCGATGCGCCGCAGTTCGCCCTGGGTGTGGGACAGCTCGCTGGTCACCCGCTGCGCGTTGGCCTGGTCGTTCCACAGGTTGGGATCCGACGCCTCGTGCTCGAGCTCTTCTATGCGGCTGCGCAGACCGTGCACGTCGAGCACCCGCTCCACCGTGGTCAGGGTGGAGTCGAGGGCGGCGATGTCGGCTTGACGGTCGGGTTCCACAGCCGACCACGTTACCGGCGTCTCGGCCCGCGGCGAATGCCCAGGTCGAGACCGGCGGCACTGTGGCCCCCGGATCAGCGTTTAGCATCAAGTGACCATCACGTGCGCCCGCGACTGCGATGTGACAGCCCCTCGCCACACCGGCGGGCAGGAATAGAAAGCTCGAGTATGCGCCCATATCACGTCGCCATCGTCGGCTCCGGACCGTCGGGTTTCTTCGCCGCGGCATCGTTGCTGAAGGCGGCCGACGCGTCGGAGGACATCGACATGGCCGTCGACATGCTCGAGATGCTGCCGACGCCATGGGGGCTGGTGCGCTCCGGCGTGGCGCCCGATCACCCCAAGATCAAGTCGATCAGCAGCCAGTTCGAAAAGACCGGCGAAGACCCCCGTTTCCGTTTCTTCGGCAACGTCGTGGTGGGCGAACACGTCCAGACCGCCGAACTCGCCGAGCGTTACGACGCGGTGATCTACGGCGTCGGAGCGCAGTCGGATCGTGCACTGAACATTCCCGGTGAGGACCTGCCGGGCAGTATCGCCGCGGTAGATTTTGTGGGCTGGTACAACGCGCATCCCCACTTCCAGCAGATGGCGCCCGACCTTTCGGGCGGCCGGGCTGTCGTGGTCGGCAACGGCAACGTCGCCCTCGACGTCGCGCGCATCCTGGTGACCGACCCCGACGTGCTCGCGCTCACCGATATCGCCGATCACGCGTTGGAGTCGCTGCGCCCCCGCTGTGTCGAGGAAGTGGTGATCCTCGGCCGGCGCGGGCCGTTGCAGACCGCGTTCACCACGCTGGAGTTGCGCGAGCTGGCCGACCTCGAGGGGGTCGACGTGGTGGTCGATCCCGCACACCTGGCGGGCATCAGCGACGAGGACGCGGCGACGGTGGGCAAGATCGCCAAGCAGAACATCAAGGTGCTACGCGACTACGCGAGCCGCGAGCCCCGGCCCGGACATCGGCGCATCGTGTTCCGGTTCTTGACGTCACCCGTCGAGATCAAAGGCGAGGGCAGAGTGGAACGGATCGTGCTCGGCCGCAACGAGCTGGTCACCGAGAACGGGCGGGTGCTGGCCAAACACACTGGCGATCGCGAGGAGCTACCTGTTCAGTTGGTGGTGCGCGCGGTCGGCTACCGTGGCGTTCCCACCCCAGGGCTGCCGTTCGACGACGAGAGCGGGACCATACCCAACGCCGCCGGCCGGATAGCCGGCAGCCGCAACGAATACGTGGTCGGATGGATCAAACGCGGCCCGACCGGTGTGATCGGCACCAATAAAAAGGACTCGCAGGACACCGTCGACACCCTGCTGAAAGACCTGGCCGGCGCTGATGAACTCGCAGACTTCACCGAAAACCACGCCTACAAGCTCGCCGACTGGCTCGCCTCGCGCCAGCCGAAGCTGGTCACCTCCGCGCACTGGGAGGTCATCGATCGCCATGAGCGGGCGGCCGGCGAGCCGCACGGCCGCCCCCGCGTGAAACTGCCGAGCCTGGCCCAGCTGCTGCACATCAGCCACGGCTGACCCCCGCAGGATTTAGAGCAGCGGAGCCGACCACCGCAGCAGTGTTCCCCCCGTGGCGGCAGGGCTTTCGATCGTGAACTCACCACCGGCCTGCGTCGCCCGCCACCGCAGGTTCGTCAAACCACTGCCGGTGACCTCCTCGGGCATCCCGCGACCGTTGTCGCTCACCTCGATACACAGATCGTCGCCGACCGTAATCCGAACCATTACCGTGGTGGCCTGCGCGTGCCGAGCGGCGTTGCTGAGCGCCTCGCGGACCACCGCCTCGGCGTGATCGGCCAGCGTGCCGTCGACCACCGACAACGGACCGACGTATTGGACGGAGGTGCGCAGCCCAGAACCACCGAATTGGGCGATGGCCTCGTCGATTCGCTGCCGCAGCCGGGTGATTCCCTGTGCCGCTCCGTGCAAATCGAAGATCGTGGTCCGGATTTCCTGGATCACGCCCTGCAGATCATCAATGGCGTCGGTAAGTCGTTGCCGCACTTCCGAATCGCGTGCCCGCGGGACCGTGGCCTGCAACACCAGGCCGACCGCGAAGAGCCGCTGTATCACGTGGTCGTGAAGATCGCGCGCGATGCGGTCCCGGTCGGTGACCACATCGAGTTCGCGCATCCGGCGCTGCGCGGTGGCCAGCTGCCAGGCCACCGCCGCCTGATCGGCGACCGCGGCCATCATCTCCAGTTGTTCGGGCGTGAAGGAACCCGAATTGCCTTGGCGTAGTGCGACAACGACACCGGCGATGGTACCGGTGGCCCGTAGCGGCAGAATCAGCGCGGGGCCCGCATCCACGCCGTCCAACTCGATCCGGTCGATCCGTCGTGGCTTGCTGTCGACGAAGACGTCCCCGACCGATGTGCCGACCACGGGAATCGTTCGCCCAGCGATGGAAGCCACACCGCTGCCCACCGTTTCGATCACCATGAGCTCCGCCACGTCGGCTTCCGGTAAGCCCTCGTCGACCGGAACGGCCACCAGCGCGGCGTCGGCGGCGGTCAGCTCGAGCGCCTCCTCGGCGACCAGGCGGAACACCGTCGCGGGTTCCGTGCCGGACAACAATTCGGTGGCAATGTCGCGGGTGGCCTCTATCCACGACTCGCGCGTCTTGGCCTGCTCGTAGAGCCGGGCGTTCGCGATGGCAATCCCCGCGGCGGCGGCCAGCGCCTGAACCAGCACCTCGTCGTCATCGCTGAACG
>NZ_JBKQOI010000109.1:0-34255 GCF_052145595.1 Mycobacterium sp.
GGAACGTTCCCGACCCGGAGTTGCGGCGCATCTATCGCCGCCGGATGACGACTATGCTTCGCCACCGGCCGGATCCGAACGTCTTGTTCATCTGCGTAGTCAAGTGCGCGTCGCACTACCACCACTACACATTGTCCCATCAGATGGTCCGACAGCGGAGACCAGTCAACACATATTAGAGGTCAGCACGCACCAGCCCATGTGACTTACTGCGAACTCAGTGCCAACGCATCAATACCAGCTCGCAGCAGAAGCCGGGCCCCTCATCGCCATCATCAGCCCTGGGCTTCCGCTCGGTGGCCGTTTGGCAATGGTGTCGCGCAATACGTGTAATCCCGAGGCCGCCGAGAGTTGCTCAGCTCGCTCAGCGAGCGCCAGGTCAATTCCAGCGCGTCCTTTCTGAGTTGTTGGACACCCTCTACCGAGCCAGTTCACGCAGCGGAGACCCGGTAAACTTGTCCGGGTTGGCGATATCCCATATGGCGCAGACCTTTCCGTCTCGCACCGCCATGGCGGTGATTCGCGGCGACATCGCCCAATAGCCCCCAGGACCGGGGTCGCCCGGGCCGCCCGCCGTGTAGACACCCAGTTCGCCGTTGATCAATGCCAGCTGATTCGCCGTGAAAAACGCCGGGCCGTAGCGGCGGGCCAGGACGAACAGGAATCGGGTCACCTTGTCTGCCCCGTGGATGACGTTAATCGCGGTGGGCGCCTTGCCATTTGCATCACCGGTCAAAGTCACGTCGGGATGCAACAGCGCGACTACGGCTTTCAGATCGCCGGAGGCAATCGCGGCCATCAACTTGCCGACCACCTCGTTGTGCGACGGATCGGGTACCGGCGCCCGTGCCGCCGTGACGGCCTTGCGGGCCCGCGACGCCAGCTGGCGGGCCGCGGCCTCGTTGGTACCCAGCACGTCGGCCACCTCGGCGAACGGCACGGCGAACGCGTCGTGCAGCACGAATGCGACCCGCTGATCCGGGCTGAGCCGCTCCAGCACCACCATCGCCGCGAACCGGGCATCCTCGGCGGCCACCACGGCAGACAATGGATCGGCAGTATCGAAGCCGGTCACCACCGGTTCGGGCAGCCAGTTGCCTGTGTAGGCCTCCCGCCGGTGCGCCGCCGACCGCAACCGGTCCAGGCCGAGGCGGCTGACGACGGTGGTCAGCCAGGCCCGCAGGTCTGCGATCGTCGAGCGCTCCTGCGCGTCCCAGCGCAGCCAGGCTTCCTGGACGATGTCCTCGGCGTCGGCCACGGTCCCGGTCACCCGGTAGGCAACCGCCATGAGATGCGGCCGCAGGGATTCAAACTCGGTGACCTGTGTGGAGGTCATACCGCGAGCCTAGCGTTACGCTGCGGGCACAATGACGAGAAATCTGTGGTTGCACTTCGCCCGGCAGGGCCCGGAATTCACCGCGCCCGTCATCGTTCGCGGCGAGGGCGTCACCATCTACGACGACCGCGGCAAGAGCTACCTGGACGGGCTGTCGGGGCTGTTCACCGTGCAGGTCGGTCACGGCCGCACCGAACTCGCCGCGGCTGCCGCCCGGCAGGCCAAAACGCTGGCGTTCTTCCCGCTCTGGGGTTACGCCACCCCGACCGCGATCGAGCTGTCCGAGCGCCTCGCCCGCTACGCCCCCGGCGACCTGAACCGGGTGTTCTTCACCACCGGCGGCACCGAGGCCGTCGAAACTGCGTGGAAGGTGGCCAAGCACTACTTCAAGCTCACCGGCAAACCCGGTAAGCACAAGGTGATTTCGCGCTCGGTCGCCTACCACGGCACCACCCAGGGCGCCCTGGCGATCACCGGCCTGCCGAAGTACAAAGCGCCGTTCGAACCGGTGACACCCGGCGGCTTCCGGGTGCCGAACACGAACTTCTACCGTGCGACCGAACCGTTTCACGCCGACCTCAAGGCCTTCGGGCAGTGGGCCGCCGACCGCATCGCCGAGGCGATCGAGTTCGAGGGCCCGGATACCGTCGCCGCTGTGTTTCTGGAACCGGTGCAGAACGCCGGCGGCTCCATTCCGCCGCCGCCCGGGTATTTCCAGCGGGTTCGCGAGATCTGCGACCAGTACGACGTGCTGCTGGTTTCCGACGAGGTGATCTGCGCGTTCGGCCGCATCGGGTCGATGTTCGCCTGCGACGACTTTGGCTACGTGCCCGACATGATCACCTGCGCGAAGGGACTGACGTCGGGGTATTCGCCGCTGGGCGCGATGATCGCCAGCGACCGGTTGTTCGAGCCGTTCTACGACAGCGCCACGATGTTCCCGCACGGCTACACCTTCGGCGGTCACCCCGTGTCGACGGCCGTCGCGTTGGCCAACCTGGACATCTTCGAGCGCGAGGGCCTGAACGACCACGTCCGACGGCACTCGCCCGCGCTGCGCGCCACCCTGGAGAAGCTGTATGACCTGCCCATCGTCGGCGACGTCCGCGGCGAGGGATATTTCTTCGGCGTTGAACTGGTCAAGGACCAGGCGACCAGGCAGACCTTCACCGACGAGGAACGCAGCGCGCTGCTGGGCCGGGTGTCCTCGGGCCTCTTCGAGGCCGGACTGTACTGCCGCACCGACGACCGCGGTGATTCCGTCATCCAGCTGGCCCCGCCGCTGATCAGCGGTCAAGCCGAGTTCGACACCATCGAATCCGTCCTGCGCAGCGTGCTCACCGAGGCCTGGGAGCGGCTCTAGCCGCGGCGAAGCCGGGGCTAGAGCCGCGACCCAAATCACCCAGACCGGGTTTAGCCACTCCCCGGATCGGCGGTGGGCACCCGCTTGACCGCGTCGGCGGCCACCATCACCTCCCGGGCGTGCGGGGCGGTCGGGTTCTGCACGAACCGCGACACAGCGTTGCAAAGCCAGGTGAGCGCGGACCGCAGGTCGGGATCGGGTGTGGCGTCGCGATGCAGTTTCAGCTCTGCCAACACACGGTCAAGTCCGGAGCGCCGGACCTGGGTTGCTTTCTCCACCTGCTTGAGCAGATGTTTCAGCGGTCGCGGGGCGGTGCTAGACGCGTTACCAGCGCCATCGCGCCTGCCCCACCACTTCGACCAAGACGGAACTTTTTGAATGGGACACCCTTTGGGACTTCGGTGCGGGAGGGTTGCTGTCACGCTGACCGCATGCCAGCGTAACGGTTCGGCCGCGGTCCTGCTGGTTTGTAACTTCTGTCCCATCAGTCACAGCGCGGCTCCTGGGAATCGGGCGGTTGATCGCCTACCCTGCTTCACGATGCCCCTCTCAAAGCCTGTCTGGAAGCCCCTCTCAAGAGTCTGGTTACGGTCCGCATCATGCCTGGCAGCGGCGGTTTTTCTGACCGGCGCTCCAGCGGCGTTGGGTGCGCCGACCGCGATGCCGCTTGCCAAGGCCGAGCCCGGTGCCGGACCCAATGCCGCGCCGGCAGGCTGCCCGTACCGGGTGTCCACCCCGCCCGCGGTGGATTCGTCGGAGATCCCCCAGGCCGGTGACCCGCCCATCCCCCTGGCGGTGCCCCCGAAGCCGGTCGGCGGCGAGGCGCTGGGCAGCTGCGGCATCATCGCCGCACCCGGCACACCGCCGGTGCCCAACGACGTGTCGGCCGAGGCCTGGTTGGTCGCGGATCTGGACAGCGGTGCGGTCATCGCAGCCAAAGATCCGCACGGCCGCCACCGGCCCGCCAGCATCATCAAGGTGCTGGTCGCGATGGCATCCATCAATGGGTTGCCCCTCAACAAGTCCGTCCAGGGAACCGCCGACGACGCGGCCGCCGAGGGCACCAAGGTCGGAGTCGACGACGGCGGCGTGTTCACCGTCGGGCAGTTGCTGCACGGGCTGTTGATGCACTCCGGCAACGACGCCGCGCACGCGCTGGCCATGCAGCTCGGCGGAATGCAGCAAGCGCTGGAGAAGATCAACGTGCTGGCGGCCAAGCTCGGTGGCCGGGACACCCGGGTGGCGACGCCGTCGGGGCTGGACGGGCCCGGCATGAGCACCTCGGCCTACGACATCGGCCTGTTCTACCGGTACGCCTGGCAGAACCCCACTTTCGCCGACATCGTCGCGACGCGGACCTTCAACTTCCCCGGCCACGGCGACCACCCAGGATACGAGCTGGAAAACGACAACCAGCTGCTCTACAAGTACCCGGGTGCGCTGGGCGGCAAGACCGGCTACACCGATGACGCCGGCCAGACCTTCGTCGGCGCAGCCAATCGCAACGGACGACGACTGATGGCGGTGCTGATGCACGGGACGCGGCAGCCGATCGCCCCTTGGGAACAGGCGGCGCACCTGCTGGACTACGGGTTCGGCAGCGCGCAGGGCACCCAAGTCGGCACGCTTATCGAACCCGATCCCTCGCTGGCACCCGCCAGGCGCGACGGCGCGGCCGACCGGCAAGGCAACGGCGCCCAGGCCGCCGGGCTCATGGCGTCGGCGGACGCACTTCCGGTGCGGGTGGGCGTGGCCGTCATCGGCACGATCATCGTGTTCGCGTTGATCATGACCGCACGCTCGATGAACCGCCGGCCCCAACACCAACATCGTTGACCACCCAATTGCGCTGTGGCACCGTCTCTGGGGTGACTAGAGCCCTCGACCGGTTGCCGGTCAGCTGACCGCCGTTGATTCGCCGCGCCCCTCGCGACGCAGCCTGCTGGTTGGGCTAACCGCCGCCAGCGTCGGAGTCATCTACGGTTACGACCTGTCCATCATCGCCGGCGCCCAGCTGTTCGTCACCGAGGACTTCGGCCTCACGACACGGCAACAGGAATTGCTGACGACGATGGTGGTGATCGGCCAGATCCCCGGAGCATTGGGTGCGGGCGTACTCGCCAATGCGATCGGGCGAAAAAAGTCGATCGTGCTGATCCTCGTCGCTTACGCCGTGTTCGCGCTGCTGGGTGCGCTCTCGGTCTCGATGCCGATGCTGCTGGTGGCGCGGCTGCTGCTCGGTCTGACCATCGGCGTGACGGTGGTGGTCGTCCCGGTATACGTGGCGGAATCGGCGCCGGCGGCGGTGCGCGGATCGTTACTCACCGCCTACCAATTGGCGATCGTGAGCGGACTCATCCTCGGCTACCTGACCGGTTACCTGTTGGCCGGTACCCACAGCTGGCGGTGGATGCTGGGGCTGGCCACCGTGCCCGCAATGCTGCTGCTGCCGTTGTTGATTCGGATGCCCGAGACGGCCCGGTGGTACCTGCTGAAGGGCCGGGTCGACGACGCCCGTCGGGCGTTGTTGCGAGTGGAGCCGGACGCGCACGTCGAAGACGAGCTGGCCGAGATCGGCCGCGCCTTGAGCGAAACTGGCGGCGGTATGTCCGAGATGCTGCGGCGGCCGTATTTGCGGGCCACCATCTTCGTTATAACTCTCGGATTCCTGATCCAGATCACCGGCATCAACGCGATCATCTATTACAGCCCAAGGATATTCGCCGCCATGGGCTTCACCGGCAACCTCGCGCTGCTCGGGCTGCCGGCACTGGTGCAGGTCGCCGGTTTGGCGGCCGTGTGCACCTCGCTGCTTCTCGTCGACCGCCTGGGCCGGCGCCCAATCCTGTTGTCCGGGATCGCCATGATGATCGCCGCGGACGTCGTGCTGCTGGTCGTGTTCGCCCGGGGTCTCGGCGGCCCGCATTCTGGGGGACTGATTTTCGGGTTCGCCGGCATACTGCTGTTCATCATCGGCTACACCATGGGTTTCGGCTCCCTGGGCTGGGTGTACGCCAGCGAAAGCTTCCCGTCCCGGCTGCGGTCCATCGGGTCGAGCACGATGCTCACCTCCAACCTGATTGCCAACGCGATTGTCGCCGCGGTCTTCCTGACCATGCTGCATTCATTCGGCGGCGCGGGAACTTTCGCCGTGTTCGCGTCTCTCGCCGTGGTCGCTTTCGGCTTCGTTTACCGGTACGCGCCGGAAACCAAGGGGCGCCAACTCGAGGAGATACGGCACTTCTGGGAGAACGGCGGCCACTGGGAGAACCCGTGCGACTGATCCGGGCGGGAACCCTGGTTCTCGACGAAGAGATCTGCCGACCGGGGTGGTTGGAGACCTCCGGCGGGCAGATCCTCGCCTGCGGAACCGGCCCACCGCCCGGGCCGCCCGACAGCGATTTCCCCGATTGCACTGTGGTGCCTGGCTTTATCGACATTCACGTACACGGCGGCGGCGGAGCCTCTTACACCGATGCCCATGGCATCGGCGGGGCCGCGCAGTTTCACCTGCGGCATGGCACCACCACGACGCTCGCCAGCCTGGTCACCGCCTCACCGGCGCAGCTGATTGCCGGCGTGCGTGCGCTCGCCGCGGCTACCCAGCGGGGCACCGTCGTGGGCATCCACTTGGAGGGGCCGTGGCTGAGCCGGGCACGCTGTGGGGCACACGACCCTGCTCTGATGCGGGATCCGGACCCGGCCGAGATCGACGCGGTGCTCGCCGCGGGCGGCGGCGCTATCCGGATGGTGACGCTGGCGCCCGAATTGCCCGGAGCCGACGCCGCGATCCGGCGATTTCTCGACGCGGGAGTCGTTGTGGCCGTGGGGCATACCGATGCGACCTACGAGCAGACCAAACAAGCCATCTCCGCGGGCGCCACCGTCGGCACCCACCTGTTCAACGCGATGCCGCCGCTGGGCCATCGCGAGCCCGGACCCGCGCTCGCATTGCTGCAGGACCCGAAAGTGACCGTCGAACTCATCGCCGACGGCGTGCACGTACACCCGGCCGTCGTGCAGGCGGTGATCCGGTCCGCCGGACCCGAACGGGTCGCCGTGATCACCGACGCCGTCGCCGCGGCCGGTTGTGAGGACGGGGCGTTTCGGCTTGGCGCGGTGCCGATCGACGTCGTATCCGGTGTGGCGCGGGTGCACGGAACGTCCACGATCGCCGGCGGCACGGCCACCATGGATCAGCTGTTCCGCGCCTCGATGGCCGGCGCGGTCGGGCTCGGCTTCGACGCAGACGCGGCGCTACTCGCCGCGGTGCAGATGACCGCGGCGACGCCGGCACGGGCTCTCGGCCTCCAGCAAGTGGGTAGGCTGCGGGCCGGATCCGAAGCCAATCTTGTGGTGCTGGATCGTGATTTGCAGGTAACGGCCGTCATGGCGGACGGCAGTTGGCGGGCAGACGACTAACGGCGCCGGCCGGTCAACCGCGAAAACGTCAGCGCGCCAATGGCTCCCACGGCCATCGCGGTCAGTGTCTGACGTGTCGTAAGCCCGTCGTCCAGCTGCACCCGCGGAGCGATGATCGCGGGTGGCGGAGGGTCGACGGGCGCCAGGCGCGGATCCGCCGATGCCGTCGCCGCCCACGCGGTGCAAAACAGGACAAGGTACGCGGTGATGTAGGAGAACACCATCAGGCCCAACACCGGCCCGAACGTGGCGCCCGCCGGGCTGCGCAGAACTACCCTCAGATAGATCGATGCGACCTGCTTGAACAGTTCGAAGCCGATGGCCGCCATCAACCCGGCCCGCATCGAGTTGACCAGGCTGACCTTCTCGCGCGGCAGCCGGGCGATCATCCAGGTGAACAGCAACCACGAGACCAGCACCGAGACCAATATGGAGAAAAGTCTGAAGAGCCAATCGAACATCGCAAACTCGGGTATCCCAAGCCATCTCAATGCCGCGGTCATCGGCGCCTCATGACCAAGCGTGGTGAGGGCGACGGTGGCCATGGCTACCGCGAACGTCCCCACCATCTCGATCAGATCCGAAATCTTGTTGCGCACGAAGCCCGGTGAATCGATGCGGTGCTCCCACCACATCTCGGTCACCGCCTGCCGCAGGTGCGAAATCCAGCCCAGACCCGCCCAGGCGGCGGTGGCCAGACCGATGACACCGACGGATGCCCGCGCGTGGATCGCCGAATTTATCAGGTCGACCAGCTGTTGACCCAAAGAGCCGGTCACCGCGGACCGGATGTGGTCGTCGATGGTTCTCAGCAGCTGGGGCCGCCGGACCAGCAGGAATCCGAACACCGCGAATCCGACCATCAGCAAAGGAAATAGCGCAAAGATCGTGTAATACGTCAGGCCGGCCGCCAGGAAGCTGCCGTTGCGGTCGTCGAAGCGCTGGTAGGCGCGGAAGACGTGGTCCAACCATGCGAACCGGGCCCGCAGCCGATTCAGAATCCCCGGCTTGGCCGGCTCGCTCATGTGCAACCTATTTCCGCTGCGGAAGGAACCCCAACCGATCGTAGACCCGCTGAACGGTTTTGCCGGCCACATCGTCGGCGCGCTCCGCTCCGGCCGCGAGCACCGCCTCCAATTCGTTGGGCTCCGCCATCAATTCGTCAACCCGGGCCTTGATCGGGCTGACAAACTCGACGACAGCCTCGGCGGTGTCCTTCTTCAGGTCGCCGTAGCCGCGCCCGGCGTAGCCCTCGGCGAGCTTGTCGATGCCGAGCCCGGTGACCGCCGACTGGATGCTCAGCAGGTTCGACACGCCTGGCTTGGCATCGAGGTCGAACCGGATCTCGCGTTCGCTGTCGGTCACGGCCGAGCGAATCTTATTGGCGGACAAAGCCGGATCGTCGAGCAGGTTGATCAACCCGGCATCGGTGGCCGCCGATTTGCTCATCTTCGACGATGGGTCTTGGAGGTCGTAGATCTTGGCGGTGACCTTGGGAATAAGCACGTCGGGCACCACGAAGGTGTCCGGGAAGCGGGCGTTGAAGCGCTGCGCGACGTCGCGCGCCAGCTCGAGGTGCTGGCGCTGGTCCTCCCCCACGGGCACTAAATCGCTGTCGTATGCCAGCACGTCGGCGGCCTGCAGCACCGGGTAGGTAAACAGGCCCACGGTGGTCGAGTCACCGCCCTGACGCGTCGACTTGTCTTTGAACTGCGTCATCCGGGATGCCTGCCCGAAGCCGGTGAAGCACCCCAGCACCCACGCCAACTGGGTGTGGGCGGGAACGTGGCTTTGCACGAAAACGGTGCTGCGGCCGGGGTCGATACCCAGCGCCAGGTATTGCGCGGCGGTGACCAGCGTCCGGCGTCGCAGCGCCTCGGGATCCTGCGGGACGGTGATGGCGTGCAGGTCGACCACGCAGAAGAACGCGTCATGGTCGTCCTGCAGTGCGACCCACTGGGTGATCGCACCCAACGCGTTACCCAGGTGAAGCGAATCAGAAGTGGGCTGCACGCCGGAGAAAATCCGGCGGGTTCCGGTAGCGGTGCTCATGGTGCCCCGATCTTTTCACGCGCGGCGGCCGGGCCTGAAAAGACCGGGCCCAGCGGCGACGGGTTGGTTGCGGTACCGGCGGTACCGCATTTAGGGTCGGCACTATGAGACCCCCTCGTCCGCCGATCCACCTCGGCTCCGGAGAGCCGGTTCTGCTGCTGCACCCGTTCCTGATGTCGCAGAAGGTATGGGAGGTCGTGGCCCAGCAGCTGGCCGATACCGGCCGCTACGAGGTATTCGCCCCGACAATGGCCGGCCACAACGGCGGACCCTCGGCCGGCACCCGGTTGCTGTCGTCAGCGGTGCTGGCCGATCACGTCGAGCGCCAGATGGACGAATTGGGCTGGACCACCGCGCACATCGTCGGCAACTCACTGGGCGGCTGGGTTGCCTTCGAACTGGAGCGGCGCGGGCGGGCGCGCACTGTTACCGGCATCGCACCGGCGGGCGGGTGGACGCGCTGG
The DNA here is from genome assembly GCF_052145595.1 of Mycobacterium sp. Taxonomy (GTDB): domain Bacteria; phylum Actinomycetota; class Actinomycetes; order Mycobacteriales; family Mycobacteriaceae; genus Mycobacterium. The sequence continues at coordinate 9,638 of NZ_JBKQOI010000109.1, forward strand.
AGCCCGGTCAAATTCGAGGTGATAACGAAGTTCATCTCGGGGTTGCCGATCTGGTTGCTGACCTGCCTGCTCGGCCAACGGATATTACGGCTGCCGTTCAGCCGCCAGCTGGGCACCGTGCCGGTGAGCGCAAGGCCCGACGGGGTCAGCGAGCGCCAGCTCAGCGCCATTGTCGACGACGTCACGCACTGCCCCGCCTACTACCAGCTGCTGATCAAGGCGCTGCTGCTGCACGGGCTGCGGGAGCTGGAACACACCGCAGTGCCCTCTCATTTGGTGCTCTGCGGCAAGGACCGGGTGGTTCCACCCAGCAGGTTCAGCCGGCATTTCACCGAATCCCTGCCGAAGGACCACAAGCTCACGGTGCTCGACGGTGTGGGGCACATTCCGATGTTCGAGGCGCCGGACCGTATCGCCCAACTGATCGCCGACTTCATCGAAGAGTGCAATCCGTCGCTTCGGGCGGTCAACGACCCACCGGCTAGTTAGCCAGTTCCTTCTCCAGGTTCTCCGCGATCGAATTGAGGAATTCCTCGCTCTGTTGCCACTCCTGGTCGGGACCGATGAGGATCGCGAGGTCCTTGGTCATCTTCCCGCTCTCCACGGTGGAGATGACGACTTCTTCCAGCTTTTGGGCGAATTCGATCACCTCCGGCGTGTGGTCCAGCTTGCCGCGGTGTTGCAGGCCGCGGGTCCAGGCGAAGATCGACGCGATCGGGTTGGTCGACGTCGGCTTGCCCGCCTGGTACTGCCGGTAGTGCCGGGTGACGGTGCCGTGCGCCGCTTCGGCCTCGACGGTCTTGCCGTCGGCCGTCATCAGCACCGACGTCATCAACCCCAGTGAGCCATAGCCCTGCGCGACGGTGTCCGACTGGACGTCACCGTCGTAGTTCTTGCAGGCCCACACATAGCCGCCCTCCCACTTGAGGCAAGCGGCCACCATGTCGTCGATAAGCCGGTGCTCGTAGGTCAGGCCTTCGGCTTCGAACTGCTCCTTGAACTCCTCGTCGTAGATGCGCTGGAACTCGTCTTTGAACATGCCGTCGTACGCCTTGAGGATGGTGTTCTTGGTGGACAGGTACACCGGCCATTTGGCGTTCAGGCCATACGCGAACGAGGCGCGGGCGAAATCCCGGATGGAATCCTTGAAGTTGTACATCCCCATGACGACGCCGCCGTCCTCGGGCATGGACACCACCTCGTGCACCATCGGCTCGCTGCCGTCGGCGGGCGTGAAAGTGAGTGTGACGGTGCCCGGCTGCTCGACCTTGAAGTTCGTCGCCCGGTACTGATCACCAAAGGCGTGGCGGCCGATGACAATTGGCTTGGTCCAGCCCGGAACCAACCGCGGCACATTCGAGATCACTATCGGCTCACGGAAAATGGTGCCGCCCAGGATGTTCCGGATGGTTCCGTTGGGCGACAGCCACATCTTCTTCAGGTTGAACTCCTGGACGCGGGCCTCGTCGGGGGTGATGGTTGCGCACTTGACGCCCACGCCGTGCTTCTTGATGGCGTAGGCCGCATCGATCGTCACCTGGTCATCGGTGCGGTCGCGGTGCTCGATGCCCAGGTCGTAATAGTCCAGATTGACGTCGAGATGCGGCAGCATCAGCATGTCCTTGATGAGCTTCCAGATGACGCGGGTCATCTCGTCGCCGTCGAGCTCTACTACCGGGCCTTTGACCTTGATCTTGGCGTCATTGGACATCTGCGTCCGGATCCTCCAGCCGTTCCAAGCTTGGGCGAGCGGTTGCTCGTCAGGCCAGCCTACAAGGAGCCTTCACCGTGCTCTAAGGCAAGGTGAGGCCCTCCCATTGGCATCGACTCGGTGCCATGCGATAGGCTTGCGGTCGGTCATGAGCGCCAGCGTCAAGCCCCGGCTTGCTGGCCGGCAACCCTCCAACCGCGGTGGGGTGCCCCGGGTGATGACCAGGTTGATGTAGCCACAACCGGCTGCGCGGCAAGCGCGGGTCCGCCATGACGGGCCCCTGAGCAGACAGGGAAACGTGATGTGCATCGAACCCAGCTAATCCGCGTCTCATCGTGTGCCGGTGCTAGCGCCCGGCCACCGGTTGACGTCATCACTGATGGCGTCCCGGGTGGCTGCGGGCGCCCCGCTACCCGATTCACCCTTCTGACAGAAAGCACCTCACGTGAGCTCCGAAAACAGCGCTGAGACCGATCCGACCGCGAATTGGTCGTTCGAAACGAAGCAGATTCACGCCGGCCAGCAACCGGACCCGGCCACCAACGCCCGCGCCCTTCCGATCTACCAGACCACGTCCTACACGTTCGACGACACCACGCATGCCGCCGCGCTATTCGGGCTCGAGGTTCCGGGCAACATCTACACCCGGATCGGCAACCCGACGACCGACGTCGTCGAACAGCGCATCGCCGCGCTCGAGGGAGGCGTGGCCGCGCTGTTCCTGAGCTCCGGGCAGGCGGCTGAGACATTCGCCATTTTGAACCTCGCATGTGCGGGGGATCACATTGTCTCCAGTCCGCGGCTCTATGGCGGGACTTACAACCTGTTCCACTATTCGCTGGCCAAGCTCGGCATCGAGGTCAGTTTCGTCGATGATCCCGACGACCTGGATTCGTGGCAGGCCGCGGTGCGACCGAACACGAAGGCGTTCTTCGGCGAGACCATCTCCAACCCGCAGATCGACGTGCTGGACATCCCCGGGGTCGCCGGGGTCGCCCATGCCAACGGTGTACCGCTGATCGTCGACAACACCATCGCCACGCCATATCTCATCCAGCCGTTCAAGCACGGCGCCGACATCGTGGTGCACTCGGCGACCAAATACCTTGGCGGGCACGGCGCGGCGATCGCCGGCGCCATCGTCGACGGCGGTACTTTCGACTGGACACAGGGCCGATTCCCCGGGTTCACCACGCCCGACCCCAGCTACCACGGCGTGGTGTTCGCGGAGCTGGGACCGCCGGCGTATGCCCTCAAGGCGCGCGTGCAATTGCTGCGCGACCTCGGCTCGGCCGCTTCGCCGTTCAACGCGTTCCTGGTGGCCCAAGGCATCGAAACGCTGAGTCTGCGAGTTGAGCGCCACGTGGCCAACGCGCAGCGGGTGGCCGAATTCCTCGAGGGGCGCCGAGAAGCCAATCAAGGCGTGGTGTCCGTGAACTACGCGGGGCTGCCCAGTTCGCCGTGGCATGAGCGGGCAAAGAAGCTGGCGCCCAAGGGAACCGGAGCCGTGCTGGCGTTTGAACTGGCCGGTGGCGTCGAAGCCGGGAAGGCATTCGTGAACGCACTGAAGCTACACAGTCACGTCGCCAACATCGGCGACGTGCGTTCTTTGGTGATTCACCCGGCGTCGACGACCCACGCCCAGCTGACACCGCAGGAGCAGCTGACCACCGGTGTCAGCCCGGGGCTGGTGCGGCTCGCGGTCGGCCTCGAAGGCATCGAGGACATCCTGGCCGACCTGGAGCTCGGCTTCGCCGCGGCGCGGAAATTCGGCGCACCGGCTCACGCGGCCGATGCCAGCGGCGACCCGCAGGCCGTGGCGGCTTTTTGAGGATTCTGACATGACGATCTCCGACGTCCCCACCCAAACGTTGCCGGCCGAAGGCGAAGTCGGCTTTGTCCACATCGGCTCGCTGACCACCGAAAGCGGCGTCGTGGTCGACGACGTCTGCATCGCCATACAGCGCTGGGGTGAGCTGTCGCCCACGCGCGACAACGTCGTGGTGGTGCTGCACGCGCTTACCGGTGATTCGCATATCACCGGATCAGCCGGGCACGGGCATCCCACGGCCGGCTGGTGGGACGGAGTGGCCGGACCGGGTGCGCCGATCGACACCAACCGCTGGTGCGCGGTGGCCACCAATGTGCTGGGCGGTTGTCGTGGCTCGACCGGGCCCAGCTCGCTTGCCAGGGACGGAAAGCCCTGGGGCTCAAGGTTTCCGCTGATTTCTGTGCGCGATCAGGTGGAGGCGGACATCGCCGCCCTGGCCGCATTGGGTATCAACCAGGTTGCTGCTGTCGTCGGCGGATCCATGGGCGGGGCAAGGGCTTTGGAATGGATCGTCGGCCACCCGGACCGGGTGCGGGCCGGGCTGCTGCTCGCGGTGGGTGCTCGCGCCACCGCTGACCAGATCGGCACCCAGACCACTCAGATCGCGGCCATCAAGGCCGACCCGAACTGGCAAGGCGGCGACTACCACGGCAGCGGCCGTACACCGGATGCCGGGCTGACGATCGCCCGCCGCTTCGCCCACCTGACCTACCGCGGTGAAGTCGAGCTCGACAGCCGGTTTGCCAACGACAACCAGGGTGACGAGGACCCGGCGAACGGCGGCCGCTACGCGGTGCAGAGCTACCTGGAGCACCAGGGCGACAAGCTGTTGGCCCGCTTCGACGCGGGCAGTTATGTGATCTTGACCGAGGCGCTCAACAGCCACGACGTCGGTCGCGGCCGCGGCGGGGTGCGCAAAGCCCTGCGTAGCTGCCCGGTACCGGTCGTGGTCGGTGGCATCACCTCCGACCGGCTCTACCCGCTGCGCTTGCAGGAGGAGCTGGTCGAGCTGCTGCCGGGCTGCACCGGCCTGCAGGTTGTCGAGTCCATCTGCGGTCACGACGGGTTCCTGGTGGAATCCGAGGCGGTCGGCGACTTGATCCGCCAGACGCTCGACTTGGCAGAGAACGAAGGCGCGTGTCCACGGTGACCCGCTCTAGGCACGACCGCTCCCTGTCTTTCGGTTCAGCGGCTGCTGCCTACGAGCGCGGCCGTCCCTCTTATCCACCGGAGGCGATCGACTGGCTGTTGCCGCGCGGCGCGCGTCAAGTGCTCGACCTGGGTGCGGGCACCGGCAAGCTGACCACCCGACTGGTGGAGCGCGGCCTGGACGTGGTGGCGGTCGACCCGATTCCCGACATGCTGGAAGTGCTACGCACCTCGCTGCCGGAAACCCGTGCGCTGCTGGGCACCGCGGAAGGGATTCCGTTGGAAGACAACAGTGTTGACGCCGTGCTGGTCGCCCAGGCATGGCACTGGGTGGATCCCGAGCAGGCGATTCCCGAGGTGGCCCGCGTGCTGCGGCCGGGAGGGCGGCTGGGCCTGGTGTGGAACACCCGCGACGAACGGCTGGGCTGGGTCCGCGAGCTGGGCCAGATCATAGGTTCAGATGGCGACTCGGGCCGCTTCAACGTCACGCTGTCCGCATCGTTCACCGAGCCAGAGCGCCATCAGGTCGAGTGGACGAATTACCTTACGCCGCAAGCGTTGATCGACCTGGTGGCTTCCCGCAGCTACTGCATCACGTCGCCGACCGAGGTCCGCAGCAGAACGCTCGACCACGTGCGCGAGTTGCTGGCCACCCACCCGGCGTTGGCGAATTCGACCGGCTTGGCGCTGCCCTATGTGACCGTGTGCATCCGCGCAACACTGGCCGGCTGACGAGTAGGCCGTGATCTAAGCGTGATCGCCGAGATTCAAGAGCGCGATCCCACCGCACTCGCGGCACTGATCGAGCGGGACGCTCCGCCTATGCTTGCCGGGTTTCGCGCCTATGGCGCGAAGCCGATTACTTACGTCTTCGGAAAGCCCGCGTCCACCACGACAGCACTCGGCGGTATCGCAGGTGAGTTTCTCGTCCATGGGTGGGACATCGCTCAGGCAGTGGGTGTTCCGTGGCCGATCGCGCCCGCCGACGCGATCGTCATTGCCCGTGCAGCCTGCGAAGTCCTGCCGATGTTTGTCGCACCCGATGCGGCAAAGTTCCAAGAAACTTGCGAGATCTCGTTGCGGAGAGGGACCGTTATCACGATGAGCTTCTCTCATGGCCGGCTGACCTTCGCCGAGGGCAAGGCAACCCGGCCAGAATGCCGCATCTCCGCCGACCCGTCGTCATTCCTGCTCTCCGCCTATGGCCGACTCGGGTTGTGGTCACCAGCCTTCAAGGGGCAGATGCTCGCCTATGGACGTAAGCCCTGGCTCGCGCTTCGTCTTCCTTCCTTGATCAGGCAACTCTAGCGACGAATTTCTCGTTCTTGTCGCTGTCAACGCGGCCCAACCTACCGGCCTCCGCCTTGGAAGCAGTCGCCTCGCCGGTCAGCCGGTCAGCCGGTCAGCCGGTCAGCCGGTCACAGCTTGAACCTCCTGTTAACGGGGATCTGGTCGACCGCGACTGCACGTACGGAGTTACCACTCGTCGTCATCATCGATGTGGCGTAGGAGTCTTTCGGGATGATGGAAAGTGTTGGTCCGGGGCTGGCCGCGCTCTAAGTGCGGGGGTGGGATCCACTCGGTGTCGCCGCGGGCGTTTTTGCGCGTGCTCCAGCCACCGGGTTGAACGATTCGGTGTTGCGTACCGCAGCCGAAGGTCAGTTGGTTGACGTCGGTGGTGCGGCATTTGGCGTAGTCGGTGACGTGATGGACCTCGCAATAATAGCCGGGCACGGTACACCCGGGCGCCGAACAACCGCGGTCCTTGGCGTGAATGTTGAGGTAATGCACTGCTGGTGATCAGGCTGTGTCGCTGCCCGAGCCATCGCCGACTGGAAAGCCCGAACGCATACACCCGTATACGCGGTTCACTATCCTGTGCACCGTGCCGGAAACGCCGCCTTCTGATGCCATCGTGCTGCGTTTCCGGCCGATGAGCGCCCAGGGCGTCTTGGATCGGGCAATCGCTGAAGCGGATCGGAGCGAGGGCAAGCACCTCCATGCGGTTTCTGTGTGGGCAGACCATGCAAGGCCTGGTGAGACCCGGGAACAACTGATAGACCGGCTGCTTGCGGCCAGCGACATGCAGGCGGCGAATAACCCCTATTATTGGCAATGCTCGACAGCTGAGGAACTAGTCCGCGGAGGCTTCACGTTTGACAAAGATGGGGACGACGACGAGCCAGACGTGCATTATGTGGTAGTGCTCGGCGACTCTCCCACCATCGAGGACGCAAAGCGGTTTGTGGGGGCGTTCACCAAGGAAACGTTCACATAGGAAGCGAGGTGAGATGGTATGCCCACCGAAATCTTTATCGACCCAAACGTCCGGGTACGCGGCGGACAGACCTATTCCGCTTTCAGGCACGTCAGAGGTGATACGCCCCGTGTCGGCGAAGAGGTCTTCGTGCGCGAGCCCGAGTCCAACCTCGTCGGTAAGGCTACCGTGACCGACATCGGTGAACGGGACCACCTGATATACCTTCGCGTCGATTGGGCAACCCTCGCCCCAGAGGAGATTTTGACGCCGGATCAGTTGATGTCGCACATTGCCGCAGCGGGCAGCTACCTCTTGACCCCCGAACCGACACCCGCAGGAGACCACACACAGGCCTCCCCCACCCGCTCGTACGCCGAACCCCTTCGAACTGCATGAGTGACGCAGGGGACTCGGCTCACGTTCAGATCCTGCTGGCCGACTATGCGGTCGTAGACCCGGCAGGCAAATTGACCATCGTCGGTGGCGGCATTTCGGTTGCAGGCTCAACGCCAAACACCGGCTTAACCGCACCCTTCGCCGTCGTCGCAGTAGTCACTTTTGACCCGGCATTTGTTGGCGAAAGTCCGGCTGTCGAACTATTGCTGGAAGATCGAAACGGCCAACCGATCGCGCTGCCAGGCGCGGTCGGGCCGTTGGGCCAGCCTCAGTACATGCGAGTTGGTGTCTCAAATCAACTTCAGCCCACCGTGGTTCCGAACCAACAGATCCCGACAGATGTTACGCGGCCGAAGGTTCAGATCTTGCTCAACTTTCAGACCGGCCTACCTTTGACGGCGGGGCAGCGCTACACCTGGCGGGTCAGGATCGACGGGATTTCTCGCGACGAGTGGACAGAATGGCTCTACATACCTAGCCCAGCGCCAGGCGCGGTCGTCGGCTGAAGTCAGCAATTCACGCCGATTGTAGGAGGCCCTGATCGACCAGCAAAAAGCCTCCGAATCGCCTTGTCCCACAACCTAGTTGAATCATTTGGTTCAACAGAGGCAAGCCCCTGGTGGCCAGCCCGCACCTGTGGGGTAGTCCGTCAGGCAGCACCATCGGCCGGAGCCGCGTTGGCTTTGACCGTGTTGAGGATGTGCATGATGTTGTCGACATCGGCTTCGGGGAACATGTCGTCGGGCCCGGTGGAGGCGTGGTCGATGTAGGGGGACTCGTAGAGCCGCGCTGGTTCGACCACCCCGTTGGCGGTGAGTTCGTTGATGATCAGGTTGATGAAGTGGATCTGGTTGGCGGTGAACCTGGTGCCGTCGAGATATCCGCCGAATGCCTCGACCGCGGCCTCGCGGTCCAAACCGATCAGGGACCGCACGAACAGACCCAGCCCATGGGAGCGCTCTTTGGCCAGGGCGATGTCGGCGGGCGCGCCGGTGCCGCTGTCGATGAGCATCTGTTCCAGAGCCGCCAGATCATCGGGGGTCAGGGGTCTGTTGCGGCGCAGCCGCTGCAGCGCGAGGTGGTCCTGGTGATGCATGAGGTAGGCGGCGGCCTTGGCGCGGAAGCGTTCCCAGTTGGTGCCTGGGGTGATGCCGGGCAGATCGACCAGCGTCGACTCGGACAGCTCGTCTTGGAAGTCGGTGTAGACACGGTTCTTCTCGAGGGTGTCGAGGAACTGCAGCAGTGAGCGCAGCCGCAGCCGGGCCAGCTCGAGCATCGGCAAGGTGACGTCGATCCACCAGGTATCGCCGGCGACCTCGTCGAGCAGCACCTGCTGTGCGGCCACCGAAGGGATGGTGGTCTTGGTCAGCAGCGCCGAGGCGATGTTCTGCACCTTGTCCTGCAACTGTTCAGCGGCCAGCGCGTCACCCTGCAGCTGGGCCAGCTGACGGCGCAGGATCAGCACGTCGAACCGCTTGGCCTGCTCGTCGCGGTCGAGTTCGCTGGACGGCAACCCGGCGAGGTTCTCGGCGACCTCACCAGCGGCCTCCTCAGTCAGCGTTGACCAGCTCGGCCACTGCGCATACTGCTCGACGAGACGCCGATGCGGGCGGACCAGGACGTTGTCGAGGTTCATCCCGACGACGACCTTATGCAGGCTCCACGCGGTGTCCACGCGCAGGCCGCGCTCGGACTCGGTGCCATGGCCTTCGGGCGGGTCGGCACCGTTGGGTTTGACCACGGAATCCAGGACCCTCACCAGGCCGACACGGGTCTCGAACAGCCGCTGGTTCAGGGACTTCTGCAGGGAGCCTTCGGAAGTGGGCAGGTTCTGGCTGAAGTATTCAAGGTTGCCGCAGAAGTCGAAGACGTAGAAGTTCGTCTTGTCCTGGTCGGGCCCGAACAGGTCCGGGCACAGCCGGGTGCCGCGGCCGATCATCTGCCAGAACTTGCTCTTGGAGCGCACCAGCTTGAAGAACACCAGGTTGACGACCTCGGGCACGTCGATGCCGGTATCGAGCATGTCGACTGAGATCGCGATATGCGGGGCCTTGTCACGGATGGAGAAGTCGTCGATCAGACTTTGGGCGTAGGTCACGCCGTGGGTGATGACCCGAGCGAACTGCCCGGCGTACTCGGGGTATTGGATGTCGAAGCGCTGCGCGATGAACTGGGCGTGATCGCGGTTCTTGGCGAAGATGATGGTCTTACCCAACCGGTCCCCGGCCGCCACCTTGTGGCCCTGGGTCATCAATTCGGCCAGCACCTTGTCCACGGTGTCGGCGTTGAACAAAAATCGGTTGAGGTCCTCGGCGGACACCGCATCTGGGGTGTCGCCGTCCTCACCCCAGTCCAGGATGTCCCACGCGTCTTTCTCCGACTCGGTCAGATCGTCGTAGCGGATACCCTGCCGCAGAAACTTTGTACCCACCGAAATCCCCACAGCGGGAACGAGAAACCCCTCGGCGACGGCGTCATCCAGGCCGTAGGCGTCGGTGGGGACACCGTCCTCAAGGTGGAACAGCCGGTACGTGTTGTGGTCAACTTCGTCTTTCGGGGTGGCGGTCAACCCGACCAGCAGTGAGTCGAACCAGTCAAAGATAGCCCGGTACTTCTGGTACACGGAGCGGTGCGCCTCGTCGATCACCACCAGGTCGAAGTAGCCGGGCCCAAAGGTGCGTTGGCCGGCGTCGATGGCGTTGATGAGGTTGAGCATCGTGGGATAGGTGCTGACGTACACCCGCCCGTCGCTGACCTTCTCGGTCACCAGGTTCACCGTCGTGGCATTGGGCAGATGCGCCTTGAACGCATTGACCGCCTGGGTGACCAGCGCGGTGCGGTCAGCCAAGAACAGCACACGCTTAACCCAGCCAGCCTCCATGAGCTGTTTGACCAAGGCGATGACGGTGCGGGTCTTACCTGACCCGGTGGCCATCACCAACAACGCCTCACGCTTCTTGTTGGTGAACTCCTCACCGATGCGGCGGATGGCGTGGATCTGGTAGTGCCGCTCCACAATCGCCGAGTCGATCGACGCGTCTGTCAGCGGCTGGCGGCCCGTGCGGCGGGCGATCATCAACTCCAGCTCATCAGCGGTGAAAAAGCCCTGCACCTGACGCGGCGGGTAGCCCGCGGCGTCATCCCACACCCAGAGCTCGTAGCCGTTGGTGTAGAAGATCGCCGGCCGCCGACCCGCCATCTGCTGCAGGCAGTCCGCGTACAGCTTGGCCTGCTGCTGGCCCTGATCCGCGTTGACGGTGGTGCGTTTGGCCTCCACCACCGCCAGCGGCAGCCCGTCAGCACCCCACAGCACATAATCGGCGCGACCCACCCCGTTGGCGTTGGGCATGCCGCTGAGCTTGTACTCCCGGTCCCTGGCATCGGCCAGTGGCCAGCCGGCTTCGTTCAGCAGGACATCGATGTAGCGGTCTCGGGTCTCAGCCTCGGAGTAGTCACGGTCATCGGTGGCGGTGCTGGCGGCCTGCGCAGCCTTGATCTGAGCGCGCAGGGAGGCGATCTCGGCGTCCTTGGCCGCGGCCAGCTCGTCCTTCTCGGCCAGCGCCTTGGCGTGCGCCTCATCCTGGGCCTTGAACTTCGTCGCCAGCGCGGCGATCTCCTCGCGGCTCAACGGTGCCGCCTTGGCGGCCAGCGCCGGATCAAAGCGGGCTTTCATCGGCACCGCCTGCGGGGCGGTGGAGTACCGGAAGGCCGCCCACAGCATCACGTGGTGCAGCTCTTTAAGGGAGTCAAGTGCCGCGCGTTGGGGGATCTGCTTGGTGTCGTGCACGGCGAAGTTGCCCAGCTTGCGAATCAGGTTGAGCTTCTGGACGATTCCCATCCCGACCTTGGACTGGAAACTGGTGTCGTTGACCTTGGCCGCCAGGTCAGTCTTGTAGGGCACGGGCAGAACCAGGATGTCGTAGAGGAAGTCGACCAGCTGCTCGGCGGCACGGCGACTGTAGAAGCAGGCCGAGCGCGGATCACTGATGGCGTAGATTTCCGCCCGAGCGCAGTCGCCGTAAATCTCCGGCCAGTCAACGGCTTTGAGGAAGTCGAAGTTACCCATTGCCAGACTCACAGCTGGCGGAGAAGGCGCGGGACTGGAGGGAGGCGAAGAGTTCGTCGAGCCGGCTTTGAGAGTCTAGGACAGCTTCATGAGGGCCGTGGATTCGTTTGAGTGTCTCAGCAAAGCGTCGGCGAGAGTTCAGGTCAGGTAGCGGGACCGGGAGCTCTCGAAGGATCGCCAGATTGATGTTTCTCTGGGCTGACTGCGGGGCGGATGCCTCGAGTGTTGCTTGGAGGAATGTGAGCCACGTGCGCACGTATATGGTCGTGGCTTTATCCGAGGTGAACCCGACCACGCTGTCGGGAAAGCATGCCGGGAACGTCAGTATTCCGGTCTGAGCGATGTTGGCCGCGATGGTGATGCACAGCGTGCCCGCTGGCCACAACTTGCTCTGTGCCAAGCCGAGTTCGGAGTAAGTGCTGGTGTAACTGGTGATGTACCCGCCTGACCTAGTGACATCACCGGTCTGGATCAGTGGATAGGGGCCGCCGAGGAGGGAGGGATCGTTGCGCGGCCTGTGCTTAGAAACACCACGGTCCAGTTCGCCAACCTGCCCAAGCGGTACTAGGGGATGCTGATGTGGATTCTGAATCGGATCACCAAACATGGCGACGAAGATCGATTGGTCAAGGTGGTCGATGCGACTCGCCACCTCGCGACACTTGCCGCGGAGGGCGTCGGCGTGGTCGAGGATCGCGGCGATCCGGCGCTGCTCATCCAGTGGAGGTAGCGGGATGGAAATTCTTCCAAGATTCCGTCGCGAGATTCGAGCACGGGTAGTCCCTGTCGCGAACCGGAGCATCTGAGCCCGAGACCCAGGGCTGTTCAGACAGTGCATAAGCCAGCGTGGATCCAAGACCTTTCGATCTGGACGAATGACGCAAACATCAACTACCGTCACACAGCGTTTGTCATCACCTGGGAAGATGCAACACCTCCCTAAGGGATCGGGCATTCTCGATAAGAGCAGATCACCTGGCTGAAGAAACGTGCACTTCAACCGCGCTGCACTACCTGAAGTCAAGTAGCGAGCAGATCGATTGAGGTACCGTCCGTCGCCAATATCGGCCATCTGGACCAATCGCACGTCGCCACCTGGGTCTTGGTCCTTGGTCTCAACCCAATCCCCGTCGGTAAACAGATCTGCGGAAGTTAGCGCCTCATTGAGCGTCTTCGTCGGCCACGTCACAACAGCATCGTTTTCAACTCAACAAGTCCCTGCGCGATCTCGGCCTCCAACTTCTCAATGTCGGCGATGATCTCCAGGGGCGGCCGGTGCTCGATCTCGTCGTGGACGGTCTCCTTGTACCGGTTGAGCGAGAGGTCGTAGCCCTGGGCGACGATGTCGGCTTTGGGAACGCAGAACGATTGCTGGGTTCGTGTCCGTTCCAGCTCGGAACTATTCCGGGCGGCCCACCGCGTCACCACATCCGGTAGATCGTTGGCCTCGACCGGATTCCGTTTGTCATCCAGTGAGAATCCGTCGGCCTGTACGTCGTAGAACCACACGTGATCGGTGCCGCCGGAGTTGGTCTTGGTGAACAGCAGGATCGCGGTGGAGACACCGGCGTATGGCTTGAACACACCTGAAGGCAGCTTGACGATCCCGTCGAGCTTCTGCTCCTCCACCAGCGTGCGTCGAAGCTCCTTGTGGGCGCTGGATGACCCGAACAGCACACCGTCGGGCACGATCACCGCTGCTCGGCCTCCCGGCTTGAGCAGCTTGAGGAACAGCGCCAGGAACAGCAGTTCAGTCTTCTTGGTTTTGACGACCCGCTGCAGATGCTTCGATGTCGACTCGTAGTCGAGCGAGCCGGCGAACGGCGGGTTGGCGAGGATCAACGTGTACTTTTTGGCGTCTTCGCTAGCCCCCTCGGATAGCGAGTCGCGGTAGCGGATGTCGGGGGATTCCACGCCGTGCATCAGCATGTTCATGCTGCCGATGCGCAGCATGGTGGAGTCGAAGTCGTACCCGTGGAACATGCTGGCGTGAAAGTGCTTCCGCTGCGCGGCATCGGTCAGCACACTGGGATGCTGCTCGCGCACATGTTCGGCGGCGGCCACCAGGAAGCCGGCGGTGCCGCAGGCCGGGTCGCAGATCTCATCGGCTGGCTGGGGGTTCATCATCGCGACCATCGTCCTGATGATGTGCCGCGGCGTGCGGAACTGACCGTTGACCCCCGCGGTGGCGATCTTGGACAGCAGGTACTCGTAGAGGTCGCCGTTGGTGTCGCGGTCGGTCATCGGGATGTCGTCGATCATGTCGACCACCCGCGACAGCAATGCGGGGTTGGGGATGGTGAACCGGGCGTCCTTCATGTGCTCGGAGTAGGTTGACCCGTCGCCGCGGAGCGCGCGCAGGAACGGGAACACATGCTGGCCGATCGTGGTGAACATGACGCCGGGCTCGTCGTCCTTGAGGTTCTTCCAGCGCAGGTTCTGCTGATCGGGGCCGAACAGAATGCCCTCTTTGATACCGGTCACCCGGGCTTTCTTCTCGGCGAGGGTGTTGATGTCATCAAGGCGGCGGATGAACAGCAGGTACGTGATCTGCTCGATGACCTCGATCGGGTTGGAGATGCCGCCCGACCAGAACGCGTCCCAGACGCGGTCGACCTTGCCCTTTAGTTCGCCGGTAATCATGGATTCCCCACTCTGCTCGCACCCAACCCAACGGAACTTTATATAGGGCGTTACCGACAGCGCTGGCAATCACACGAGTGTCGCCACCAACTGCTCGCTTAACGATCAGCGCCTTCCGGAGGTGATGGCCAGATAATCCACCTACTACGATCAGGCCGCGCCAACGGTCACGCGATTAGCCACCGGTGGCGCCCGACTCGGCGGCCAGGCGATCGGCGGCCAGGCGATTCCTCAATCCATGCGATGGCGCCGCCGTGGCCGTGTTCCGCGATCGCCTCTTCAAGCAAGCCGGTCAGCGCAAATGCGACCGATATCAAGAGACACGGTCGGCGCCGATCTCAGCGATGACCTGATTGCACGCCGGCGTGCTGTATGCCGAGAGGCACGACTAGGCCGGCCGGTGCTGCGGCGCCGCCGAGATCAGCTCCCGGCTGCCATCCGGCAGAAACTCACCCGAATAAAACTCGGCTACCTCGGCCCAGTCATCGGGGTAGACACGGCACCAGTTGGCGAAACGACTATCTCTCGGAAACTCGGGGCAGTCCATGACACCCACAATGATCGGTTCAGCTGACAGCTCGGCGAACATCGCTTCGGCCTTCGCCATGCCTTCCGCCTTCAGCTGCTCCCATTCGGCTGGGTCAACTTCGCCCCCCAACTCAGGATCGAGCCTGACGTCCGGTTTGCACCGATCCACGCACTTACGCCGCAGTAGCCGCGCAAAGCTGCCAGCGGGCATCTGGTAGCCGGGAACGGCACACCCAGCGTCACTTGGATCAACCGGCATTGTTCCACCTAGCGAACGCCGCGGCCTGAGCCTTCTGCGACCGGCGACTCATCTGTCTAGGAGTCTCAGTCGAGATCTGTTTCAACAGCCTTGCGATGCTGGCTTCGAGCAACCGTAACTCGGCGCTGATCTTCACCCTGGTCTTCATTTCACCGGCCAACGCGTAGTCGGCAGCGAGATCAAATTTTCGGTCGATCTGAGTCGAAATCAGATCCAAAATCGCGGTTTCTTGGGCACTCCACACAAGGGGACGGCCAGACGCTGCAGCCGATTTAGCAAGCTGTTTATCCAGTTCGCGCCTCACGCGGCGAGATTCGGCACAATGCGCCATATCGGCTACCCTACCGATTCGAGCGTTTATGCGTACGTCTCTGGAAATCAGCAGTCTAGGCCGACTGCCGCAAGGGTGCCATGGGGGCTTCCCCATACGGGGGTACGGGTTGGGGTTACGACGCTGGCCGGGGGGATAGATTGGCTGCGGGGGTTGTAAGACTCCACCCTTCGGCGGGTCGTCGTCACTGCCGCTTCGTTGGATGGTCGGAATGGATGGTGTTGTGGCGCAGTTGTTACCGGCATCGCGAACCACCCCAGGGCACGCGTGCGCATGGCAATCGAGTCGGATGCACTGTCGTGACATCGGGTTTCGCAATGGGACGGGGATGTGTTCACATCACCGGGAAGACTGTTGCGGCACAAGGGCATTCGCACCATCGCCACCATCCACTGCATCATCGCATCATGGCGTGGGTAGATGCGCACAGTCTCACCAGTCCAACCTGGCCGGCGCAGCCACACCCCTCCTGTCCGCGTTTGGCCCTGCTTCACCAGTCAGCCTTAATCCAGATGGTCTTGGGCATGACGGTGGCCTTGTCCGGCGGGGATGGCCGGCGCGCCCGCCGTAGTGACGGTGGCAGCGGCGGGGTTGGGCCGCTTACTGGCTTGTTCCGCTGTGACATCAAGCTGGTGACTTGCAGCCTTGCCGCCGCGGACGTCGTGACCCATTGGTGACAGGGCTCGCATATTGAAACCAAGTTGGTCAGCGAATCATCACCACCGGCGCTCACTTCCACCACATGGTGGACTTCGGTTGCCAATCGCGTGCACGTCGGGCCCATAACTCGGCATAGACCGCCGTCACGTTCAAGAACGGCTGGCCTGATCTTCTGGTTGAAGCGTCTGGTACCGGTGCGCTTCGCCGACTCGGTGCGCGGGCCCGACCATGCCGGCCTGGCGTGCTCGGGGCAGCGGGAGTCGCGCCCGGACAGGTTGGTGCAGCCGGGGTGTCCACAGAGCTTGCTGGCGCGTGGTGTCATGTTGGCCGCCTGTCTTTGGTTGGATTTCGGTGTAGACCTGCGCCTCGGTCCCCACGGCGAAAGCTAGTAAGACATGGGGACCGGGGGCACGTTGATGGTTTGCCCAGCGACACCGCGCCACATTCATGGGGGTTACTGCCGATCCGGGTCCAGCCGCTGCACGGCAGCGGACAATACGTCCAGTTTCGTGGGCGGGCTGCCCGATTCGAAGCCGTCACGAATCTTCTTCGCCGCGTGGGTGGCCATCTGGGTGCACTGGGCCGAAAGCTTGACATCCGTGACAGCAGCACCGAGTTGGGGGTTTACCTGCGCCAGCTTCGCTTCAACCCAGCTTGTGTCGTGGCCAGCGAACAGTGACGGCAACTCTTCGACGAGAACCCCAACCTGGGCCGGGTCCGCCTTTTCCATCAAACCCTGCGCGATGGCGAGCTTCTTACCGGGCGAGTCGGCTGCGTCGAGTTCACGTTGCACCCGTGCGAGATACCGGTCGTTCCTGGCTTCCTGGGCCGCGTCCCCTTTTTGCACCATTCCGGCGAGCAGGTTGTCGTAGCGCTGGCGCGCCGCAGCTTCACGGTCGGCTACCCCTTGTTCGGCCTTGTCGACCATCTGTGCGATAGGTGAGTCCGCGGCGATGGCAGGCCTGGCCTCGCGCAACCCCTGCTCGGTCAGAATCCCTCTCCGGAATTTCTCCTCGGCTTGCTTGCCGGCTTCCGCGTTCAAAGCGTTCTGGGCGTCCACGGCTGCTTTGAAGGCCCGAAAGCTGCTCTGGACAACGGTTTCGGGGGTGGCGGGTCGCGGCTGCGCAACGGTTCCGGTGGCGGGTCGCGACTGGCCAGGTCCTTTGCCGTCGATCGTCATCACGGGCTGATCCGGTACAGCTCCCCGTTTACCAGGCGGCACATAGTAAGGCGAGTCAATGCGGTGTTCGTCGTGAAAATATGGCATTTTCTATTCTCCTTAGCTGCTTTTCGACTGCACCGGCACCATCAGCCGGTTGACGTCGATGGTCCTGACGAACAGTTTCCGGCCGCTGCTGCCGGCGTGATAGTAGGAGCTGAGAACTTCGCCCGTGACCGGGTTGCGATGGCGCGCCGAAGCCCCGTCGGCAGATGAGCCCATCGGAACGGGCGGTGGCAGAATGCTTCGTTTTTGCAGCACAGTTCAACCTTTCAAACAGGGAACCGGCCGCAGCCAGTTTATCGCGTTTCGCGCTAGGACGCGCTCCGCTGCACTAGCGAGAAGGTTTTCAGCTACAGGGCAGTCGTCGTCGTGGCGGATCGCCAGCCGCAGGATTCCCGGCTCGAATTCGGTCATCGGGTGCGGGTCAGTCATCGTGTGATGCCTTTCCTATATCCAGAACATATTTCGGATAGCCGTCTACGAGGCATGCCGGCGCGCCAGCTGTTGCAACACTTTCCGATCGGCCTGTTCCTGCTCGTGGGCCGCGTCGATGTCGGCCTGGTCGATGTGGCGCATGATCGCCTCGCGCACCCGCGCACGCAGCACGGGCGTCGGGATGGCGTCGACCTCCAACGCCAGGCCCCCGTACACATTGGTGTGCTTGCGGGTGCGCGCGACGGCCACCGCGTCGTTGTTCTTCGGCGCTTTCACCGGGTGGGTGTACGCGATGTACTCATCGCGGTCCTCGACGGTGGCGGCTATGCGCTCGAAATACACTGGCAGGTTGACCAATTCATTCAGCCGATTCTGCACAGCCTGCCAGGCTTCCATCCCGTACGGATCGAAGTCGCCGACCTGATAAATGAACGTCTCACGCCCCATCGCGTTGATGTCTTCAGATGCGTTCCATGACAACGTTTCTGACGAGAAACCGCCAGTGGGCCGCACATAGACATCTAATTCGCTGGCCACGGGCCACAACACGCCCATCATCGAATTGGCTTCAGACCAGATCTCGACATAGGCATCGGAGTCGACCCACAGCCCACGCCGGAAATCCGGCGCATAGTTGTCGAACAGCTCACCTAGGTCGGCCCACGTGTTGGGTCGCATCGTCTGCCGCCCAGGTTCGGTGATCCATTCGTGCGGCAGCTCGCCGTCGCGGCGCATCTGCGTGAGGGTGTCCGAAACCCGCTGATACCAAGGTTGGCCCTTCACAGCGTATTTCAGGCCGATGCCTAGCGTCCGATAGTAGACACCGCGAACCGAAATCGGTTGCTCCGCTTCACATATCGCGTAGAGTATGTCTCTACGTTCGCGCATCTCAGCCTGTGTTGCCTTAGCCATCACGATCGCCCCCATTGCTGACACGGCACTCTTCGCAGCACCGGCGGGCGATCGACGTCGGCGTGGTCAGTGGCTCACCGCAGTCGCAGACAGCCGGTACACCGTTTTCTTTTTGTCCCTCAGACAACCGCGCAACCGCGCAACCGCCCAGGTCAAGGGGCGCAACCGCGCTTGCCAGTTGCGCTGCGGTTGGCAACAACAGGTCAGCGGACGTGGGCAGCGGGTCACCGATCACCCAACGGCCAGGCCTGCCGCGCTTGTCCTCTTGGTTGACCAGGTAGCCCCCATCCGCAGCCATGCTTAACCGCCGGCTGACGTTGGACTTGTCGAGTTTTAGCTTGGTGGCGATGTCGCGGGCCATGACGCCCCAGGGGCACGCGGACGCCAGCGCGTCAACGGCCTCCACGGTTTCTCGCACAATCTGGGCGACTGTTGTTCCGACGCCTTCGGCGATGGTGTCGGCGACCAGGTCGCGGACTACGGCGTAATCGTCAAGGGCGGCGACGATGCGGCCATCCTCGTCACGCAATCGGCCGGCCTGATGAAGTATCGCGTGGGTGCGGATGAGCGCGAGCAGCGAACCAAAGTCACGTCGGAGCCGCACGGCCACGGGCGGTACCAGTTTGGCCAACTGCTGGGCGTAGGGGATGGTGACCCGGTTCTCTGCGCCGGCCAGCCACTGTTGCAGCTCACGCCACGGTTCGAGGTCACGATCGCCGTTGCTTTCGTCGGCGAGTTCACGCAGTACCCGCGCGGTCTGTTCGCGTGAGTCGTCGGTGGCCAAAGACAAGATGCGGGTTTCGTTTTCCGCGTGAACATGTGTCTTCGTGGTGGTGAAAATTAGGTTGGTCGGACCCTGCTTGACGATTTTTTTGGTGGTGAAACCACCGTCCTTGCCTTTCACCGTGACCTGATAGTCAATGCGACCCTCGGACAGCAGCGACCGCACAAAGTAACTGGTCATGTCGTCTTCGACACCTTCCCGCAGGGCGGTTATCTCGTAGACGATGAGGGTTCGGTGGGCGTAGTCGTCGTCGGAGTAGACCAGCGCCTTCTCCGACATGGCCGTGAATTCGAGGTAAGCCTCGGGCGGGAACAGCCGGGTCACGGTTTCGACGGTGTAGGACTTGCCCGACGCGGAGTGACCTTTGACGCCGGCGGACACCTGTTTGTCGAGCAGCCGCGAGGTCAGCACCAGGTAAAGGGTTTGCGCGAGCCGCTCCTCACCAACCAGGCCACATTGCACTTCTTTGGCCACTGCATCGAGGATGCGGGGCAACCGGGCAAGCTCTGGGACCTCGGTTGACCTGCGCGGTTGCGCAATTGCGCTGTTATCTGAGGGAGAGAAAGGACCAGGGCCCGCCGGCACGGGCTGCACCGGTTTCACCAGCTGCCACAGCTCCTCGACAGAATGCTCGGCGAGGTAGTCATCGAGTCCGGTTTTGTCGTCGGTGTCGGGCAGGTGCAGGTATTCGATGCGGGCACCTTTGGTGGCCAGGTAGCCAGCTAGCCCGCGGGCCGCGGCCTGTACCTTTTCGTTGCGCGCCATGTCGCTGTCGAACCCGATGATCACGCGCCGACCGTTGTTGAGCGCGCAGTCCCGCCACTCGGGCAGCGCCATCTTGCCGCCGGCGGTGCTGGTGTATAGCCAGTTCCAGGTACCGATCAGGTCGATGGTGCATAACCCGTGAAGCGCGCCGCAGTCGGCTTTTTTGCTGCCCTCGGTGACCCACAGCGGCTCGTTCGGGTCGTCGAGCATGGCGGCCACGCCGGGCGGGATGTCCAGCCCGTTGCGCTGCCCGTACGGTGTCTCGTACTTGCGCGGCCGGCCATTGCTGTCGCACCGCGGGTCATCCGGCCGGTACTGGTAACCCCATGTCGACCCGTCGACACGCAGTAGCGGGATGAGCAGGCCGGGGACGTTGCGGCCAGCCGGGGTAATTTTCAGGTCGACCAGGCGGCGTTTGTCGCGGATGGTTTCGTAGCCGCGGGCCATCGCGAACTCGGCGGTGATTCCGGATTCGGCCAGCATTGCCAGGTGGTTTTCGGCGATCATGACGCGATCCCGATGTCGTTGATCCGGTACCCGATGCGGGCGAGTCGGTCGGCGGGGGTTCCGGCGACCCCAGGGTGGATGTACCAGACACGGGTGGCCGCATCCCAGTGCCGCGCCCATGCCGGCAAAGTCCGGATCACGGCCACCGCGGTCGCGTCGAAGCGTTGCAGGAACACGAGCACGTCTTCGCAGTCGCGGCCCATCACTTCGAAGAGGACGGCGCAAGTGCCAGCCGCTACGCTGTGAGTGTCTGCAACTTGCTGGTTGGCGGATTGGGCGGCGGTTCCTTTGGCCAGGGCCGCCGCTTCGCCGTTAGGTAGCGGCATTGTCACCGCCCGCGTGATCCGGCGCGCAGAAGTGCCGCGACGTTGTCGAGCTGCTCGTCGGTCAAGGGTGGCCAGCCGTCCACGACCTTGGCGACGTGTTCCTCAAGGCGTGAGGCACGCAGGCTGCGGCGGGCTTCGACCAGTTCGGGGTCGTCGGGATCGCGATCACGCGACAACGCGGCGATGCGGGCGCGGTGGTGTGTGGTGGCCGATGACAGGGCCATGATTTCCTCCGGGGCACGAACGTGCGGCCCTCTGCACGGAGGATGGGTTAGTGACTACGGGCGACCCGCAACACTGTTGCCTCAGACAATAGCAGCTAACGCCGCCAGGGAAATGCTGTGGATGTTGTTGGCCACCAACTTCTCGAACACCGGCACGGCGTTCTCCTCGCGCAGTTCCACCGCGCGGCCGCACCGCCTCCCCGACAGCACCTCGCACCGGCACCGCAGTCGGTAACGCACCCGCAGGCGCTCACCCACGGGGTTGTCGTCGTCGGGGTCAGCGTCAGGGTGTCGGCCCGTCATCCGGTCGTCATCGGCGAGGAGCTGCACAGCCGAACCGGTGCCACGGCCGTGGTGGCGCACACCGTGCCAGAACCCGTCGTCACCGCGGGCCAGCACAGCCACAACGCGGGAGCGACCCTCGTGCGACGGGTCGTCGCAATAGACTTCGAGGGTGGTGTCGGCGGCGCTCATCACGGCTCCAACGGTTTGATGTCGACGCGGCCAGGGTTGAATCCGGGGCCGCCTTTGCTGGTCGCCTTGTTGACGGTCACCGTCATCAACTCCTCAATGATCTTGCCCTTGATGTCCGGTGAGGATTGCCGCCAGCTCCTGGTGATGTCATCACCATCATCGGCGAGGAGTTTCGCGGTGGGACTGGTGCGCGCCAGTTCGGCCAACACGCTATCGACACCGGCTAGCTGTGTCCGTAAATCACTTGTGCCCCTGCGCAACTGGCTACCGTCGATCGCCCCATCGGCGAACATGGCAGCCAGCTCGTCCAGCCGTGCCTGCAATGCCGCACGCCTCGAATACAGCGTGTCCACGTCCACGTCGCTGGTGTTCTCGATGCGACGGTGAATATCGCTGTCGGACAACAGTTTCAGAACCGCAGCCTCGACAAGCTCATCCACCGGTGCGCCGCTGATCACCACATGCCGATTAGACTGTCGGCATTCGTATTTGCGCTGCCCCGCGTTTCGGCCACCGGCCACCGCGTGACGCAGCACCGACCCGCACACCCCGCAGCGGTACACACCGGAACCCATGTACTTCTTCTCGAAGCTGGTGCAGATGATCCGCGACGGGTCAGACAGGAACGCCACCAGTCCGCGGTGGGTGTCGGCATCCACTAGCGGCTCCCATTTCCCTTCGCCCACGACTTTGCCGTTGTGCACTTTGATCCCGGCGTAGCGCGGATTGACCAGCAACCGGCGCACATTCGGGGCGGTAAACGGTTGACCGCGGGTGCCTTTGATACCGGCCGCATTCCACTCACGCGCAACCTGTTTGATGCTCTTACCGGCCAGCACGTCGACCACAGCACAGCGCACCAGTGACGCTTCGGGCTCCAGCGGTTCGCCCTTCAGGGTGTAGCCGAAGCACCGGTTGGCGGTCTGCCACTTACCGGCGGCAGCCTTCTGGACGTTGGCCCGCTTCTGCCGCTCACCCTTGTGCTCACTCTCGGCGCGGGCCACGCTGCCCAGGATGCGCGCCATCATCCGGCCCGCACTGGTGGACAGGTCCAAGTCGCCACCCTGCACGGTCTTGAGGGTCACCCGGTTGGCTTCGGCAATATCGATCAGCCGCTCCAAGTCCTTCATGGACCGGTACAGCCGGTCGGTGTGCCAGCACAGCAGCGCGCCGAACTCGCGGTTGGCCATCGCGGTCAGCATCGCCTCGAAACCGGGCCGGGTCTTGCCGTTGAACGCCGAGAGGTCGTTGTCATCGAACCGGGTGACGACCTGCCAGCCAAGCTGATCGGCCAGCGCCAGGCAGTCGTCTAACTGCCTGGTCACGCCCAGTTCTTGGCCGGTTGGGTCGTTGCTGATGCGGGTGTAGATGGCCGCTTTCATACCGCCAGCATAGCAGTGCATCACCGAAGCGGTCTTTGGCATACAGCACAATTCGCTGGCCCGGCGAGGCGAGTCGCTTGGTGTGATACAGCGCCAAGGCCTTGCCCTTGTCGAAAATGGCCAGATAATGACGCGCATGCCCCGCCAGGCGGACCACATCACTCATGGGCAAGATGCTGCCTCCACCGGTTAGGCCCTTGCCGGCGGCGGCTTCCAGCTCCGCCAGGGTGGTGGTGACGATGATCGAGGCCGGCAGTCCGTTGTGCTGGCCCAGCTTTCCCGACGCCAGCAGCGCGCGCAGCGCGGCCAGTAGCGCGTCGTGGTTGCGTTGGGCGGTGCTGCGGGTGTCATGCTCGATGGCCTCTTCAGAAGGTGGGCCGTCCACGCATGGGATTTTGTCGCCGGCATTGCACATGCCGGGGGCGGCCAATTTGGCCAATATCGCCTCGACGGTGGCGCGCGCCTCGGGAGTCAGCCAACCACGCAACTGCGACATGCCGTCGGCTTCCTGGTTCCCCAGGTTTAAGCCCCGCCGGCGGGCGCGGTCTTCGTCGCTGTAGGTGCCGTCGGGGTTGAGGCAGTCGGCCAGCGTGTCGGCCAGCCCGGCCAGTTGCTCTGGGCGAAACTGTGTGGCCCGCTTGGCCAACTGGGCCTCGGCCTGCTCGCGGCTGGCCGCATCCACCCAGCCGGGCAGCTGGTGCCAGAACCGACGGATGACCGCCACCTGACCGGCTCCCAGCTTGCCCTCGCGCTGGGCGGCGGCGGTGGCCGCCAACACCGGTGCCAAGGGCTCACCGGTCAGTGCTCGCCGCTCACCCAGATCCGCGGCCTCCCGGATGCGCCGCGATGCCTCAGCACGGCTGATCAGCGTCCACTCGGCAATCGCATGGGACAGCTTGCCGCCCAATTCTTGCGGGGTGGCCTGTCGGGCAACGGAATTTATCAGCGGATGTTCCACGGCCGGTAGCCGCCGACGCAACCGCTCACAGCGCTCCAACAACGCGAGCTGCTCCGGAGTGGTCAACGCGTCGAAGTCAAGCCCGGCCACCCCGTCGAACGCGGCGTCCAGCGCATCAAAAGCCGCCGTCATCGCCTCCCGATCAACGACACTGCCAGCCATAACCCGAAACTAACCGAAGGCACCGACAAAAATCGCTTGGACGAATTACCTTACGCCGCAAGCATTGATCGACCTGGTCGCTTCCCGCAGCTACTGCATCACCTCGCCGACCGAGGTCCGCAGCAGAACGCTCGACCACGTGCGCGAGTTGCTGGCCACCCACCCGGCGTTGGCGAATTCGACGGGCTTGGCGCTGCCCTATGTGACCGTGTGCATCCGCGCAACACTGGGCAACTGAACGCAGGCGGTTACCACTCGTCGTCATCTTCCCCCGCGCGCGCAAGACCTCCTCGGGCAGCGAGACCCTCACACAGCCGGGACCAACTACTTGTTCGGGATGAGCGGCATGAGCGGCACAGGGGTCGTGCCGGGCGGACACTGAAACCACTGAAACTGGGGTAGACCACAAGGATTTCCGTCCTTAACCTGGCCGCCTTCGATCGCGTAGTCGTGGCAGACAGTCGTGTCCCAATCTGGGTTGACGGGTATGTAGCCTCCCCCCGGCTTAACGGCCTTGGGCGGGGGATCGCCTGGGCACCAGTGAAAGGCTCCGGCCTGAGCGGTACCCGCGGCCAGCTCCAAACCGGCCCACCCTAAACCGCCAGACACCAACAGAGTGGTTGCTAAACCGCC
>NZ_JBKQOI010000110.1:0-21547 GCF_052145595.1 Mycobacterium sp.
GATTGTGCCCGAATCCGGTATCTACCACACTGTGTTCCTCCCCGGCCTGCAAGTCCGGCCCGCCGAGTTGCTCGGGCCCGCTTCGGTATTGTGAACTTCAGGGAGGGAGACGGGTCATCACAGGATACTTGGACTTTCAGATCATCCTCGGGAAGGTGCGCCCCTTCACGTCACCAGGCCGAGGGCCATCCACAAGTTCTGATCATTGCTCGGGCATTTCGTCACCGGACCACTAAGCCTGAGCGTCGTGGCCAACCGAAGCACCTACCTGAACCAGTGGTGAGGATTTTCTTTACTGAGATCAAGAGAGACGACCTCGAGGCTGAGCCGGCCGCCATCACGGTGTGGTCGACCCGCTTCCGAGGCGATCGTATGCGCGAAGAAGATCATGGAGCTGCCGCGGCAGGCGGTCGAGAGCTCAAAGCGAATGCTCAACATCCACGTCGAGCGTGAGGTACTGAACATGCACGACTACGCGAATGCGGCCGAGGACTAGTCGTTCCAGGCCGAGGACTTCCGGCAGATCGTCGAGCGCCTCAGCGCGCCGAAATAGCTAATCTTGTACCGGCGCGTGTCCGCCAGAGTAAAGACTATATGGCGCTCAACCCATCTGGCCGAGTCCGCCAGCGACCACTAGAGATTCACCGGTGATGTAGCTCGACTCTCCGCTCAACATGAACACCGTCGCATAGGCGATATCCCAGGCGGTGGCTTGCCGTCCGAGCGGCAGGCGGATTTGTGAGCGCCTTTCGACGCTTGCACTCCCGTACCGGCCGAGCGGTGTATCGACCGGCCCTGGTATGACATGGTTTGCCCGAATGCCGCGCGGCGCGCCTTCGAGCGCGACATGGCGACAGAGCCCGAATAGGGCGGCTTTGGACGCGTCGTAGGCCGGGAAACGCGTGCCGGCCCGCAGGCTCGCCGCCGAACCAATGAACACAATGGCGCTGCCGTCCTCGAGGACGGGCAGAGCTGCGCGCGCGACGAGGAAGTGTGATCGCACGTTTAGCGCGAAGATTTCGTCCCACAAGTCCGGTGATGTCCCGGATAGGCCAGCTCCTGCACCGAAACCGACGTTCGCGACGACACCGTCGAGGCCGCCAAGTTCACGGCACGCCTCCTGGACTAGGTGCGCACATGCGTCGGCTTCACGAACGTCCGCCTCGATCCCTGCGGCTTGAGCCCCTTCCTGTTGGCACAAGCTCGCCGTGTATTGGGCCGCCTCCCTGTCGATGTCGACGCACGCGACGTCCGCTCCCTCGCGCGCGCACAGCACGGCGATGGCGCGCCCGTTACCGATCGGTGCATCAGGGTCTTCCGAGCGCCGCGTACCGGCGCCGACGACCACGATGCGACGGCTGGTGAGCCGACCGCGGCCCGGCGCGGCACCGAGTGATTCAGGGGTGAGGGCCATTCGTGGAACATATCACGATGCTATACGACTGTATAGTGCCGCCAAGGTGATGTACAGTCCGCAGCCATGACCGATCCGGGGCCGCGGCTCAGACCATTACCACCCGAACGGTGGGACGACGATGCAGTTGCGGCGCTGCGCGGCGCATTCCCCGACAGCCTCATCGAGACGTTCCGCACGACCGGTCCGGCGCCGAACGTGCTCGCGACGATGCTGCACCATCCGGCGCTCGCCGGCCCGTTCAACGTCTTCGGCAATGTGCTACTGCAGCAGCCCACGATCGGTCACCGCGCGCGCGAGCTGGTGCTGCTGCGCGTCGCTTGGCGAACAGGCGCGCGATACGAGTGGGTCCACCATGCGCTGCTCGCATCGAGATATGGGCTCAACGAGGAGGACATCGACGCGATCACGCGGGGTGTGGACGCCGACGCGTGGACGCCGCTCGAGTGCGACCTCGTGGCGGCGACCGATCAGCTGTTGGACCGCTATCGCATCGACGACGACACATGGATGCGCTTGACAGAGCAACTCGACGAGCGCCAGCTCGTTGAGATCCCTTTCGTCGTCGGCACATACACGTGTCTTGCGATGGCCTTCAACAGCTTGGGACTCCAGGTCGAGGCGGACGTCGATACCAGCGGTATCCCGCTTCCGCCCGATTGAGGACCACGACGTGACTACGCCATCTGAAACCTCAGCTGAACATCCCGCGGTAGCTGTAGGCGGGATGTCGTTCGGAGATATCGGACGTGTCGGTGTCGAAGATCTTCTGCCGGAGGGTCCCCTGTCGGTAGTCCCGCTGCATGATCCCCCTGTCCTGAAGCACAGGGACGACGTGCTCGAAGAAGTCGCCAAAGCTTTCTGGCATCAACACGTTCATGATCTGAACGCCATCTACACCGGCGGCCTGATACTTGACCAGCTTCGCAGCGATCGTTTCCGGTGATCCCACCACCATTTGGGAGGCCGAGAGCCCAGTCAGGAAATCGTGAATGGTTGGCTTACCGGCTCCCCGCCACGAATTGATCACGGCAAGGAATGCCCCCCGGATCCCGGGAATATGCTCCAACAGATCGTCCAGCGGGGTACTGGGGTTGTAGCGGCCCAAATCGGTGCCGCTCAGACTCGAAAAGTATGCGATTTGCGCTTCTGGGCTTCGATACTCCTCAAGCTCCTGCCATTTGCGGTGCGCCTCTGCGTCGGTCGAGCCGACGACGAACATCGCGCCTAGGAGGAAGAAGATGTCCACGTCTCGGCGACCGCGTTCGCGTGCCATCCCGCGAACCGTCGCAACCTGCTTCGCAATGGCGTCGAGTGACATCGCGGACAGGAACATCAGCTCTGCATGGCGGCTGGCGAAGTCGAGGCCGGCAGACGATCCGCCGGCCTGCGCGAGCACGGGTGTGCGTTGAGGGGAGGGTTCCATCAGATTGAAGCCCTCGACGCGATAGCGCTCACCATGGTGGTTGATGTCATGAATCTTGGTCGGATCGGCGTACATGCCGCGGGCCGGATCATCGACTACCGCACCGTCGTCCCAGGATCCTTCCCACAGCTTGTAGACGACGTCGACATATTCGTCGGCCCAGGCATACCGCTCCTCATGAGACAGGTTGCCCGGCAACCCGACATTGCGGAAGGCCCGCTCGTTGGCGGAGGTGACGATATTCCAGCCGATCCGACCGTTGCTCAGGTGGTCGAGCGTCGAAATCATTCGCCCGAACACGAAGGGGTGGTGCTGGATCACCGAACTTGTATAGAGAAAGCCAATGTCGTGAGTCTCTCGAGCAAGGGCAGACAACAGCATGCTGCAGTCGCCGATCGGCACGTTCACGCCCATCTCGAAGACGATGTCGCGAGTGCCATTGAACTCGCCCTGAATGCCCAGAACGTCGGTGAAGAAAAAGGCGTCAATCTTGGCCCGTTCGGCTTTCTTCGCTAGATCCACCCAAAGGTCCAGGCGTTTGTACTCGCGGTTGTGGGCGCGCGGATGTCGCCAGATGCCGTGGAAGTTGTGACCGATGGAGTCCATCACCAGCAAGGTGAAGAGCATACGTTTTGCCGCTGATGTGTTCATATCAGTTGACGATCGCCGGCATCGAATCCCAGCCACGGACCGTCGAGGTGCGTGAGCGGCGGGCGTTGTCAATGTGAATGTCCCACTTGGGGAATCGGTTCAACACCTCGTCGAGCGCGATGCGTCCCTCGAGCCGTGCCAGCGGTGCACCCACACAGAAGTGGGCGCCACGCCCGAACGTCAAGTGCCCGCCGGGTTTGCGATGGATGTCGAACCGGTCGGGCTCGTCGAAATGGCGCTCGTCGCGATTCGCCGAGGCAAGCATGAGCAGCAACGCGCTTCCTGCGGGCACCGTCTGTCCCTGATACTCGACGTCCTCCGCGGCGACGTACCGGGCGACGTGTGGGCCGGGTGGCTCATAGCGAAGCAGTTCCTCGATCGCGACAGGGATGAGGGAACGATCCTCGACGAGTTCCTGCCGCTGGTCGGGGTGTTCACCTAGCACCTTGCCCATCCAGCCGAAAAGACGGCCGGTGGTCTCGACGCCGGCACCGGCGACGACCGCCAGGAAGATCACGAGCTCCTCTTTCGTCAACCGCCGCGTGGTGCCCCTCTCGTCTTCGAATTCGACGCTGAGCAGTTCAGTGACCAGGTCGTCGGAGGGGTTCTTCTGGCGCCATGCCACGTAGTCGGTGAACATTTCGCCGTCGAAATAGTGGTCTTTCTTCACCGGCAGGGGCTCACCCGGCTTGTTGCGCAGCACGCGATGTGCCTGGGCACGGACGGTCGGCTGATCCGCATCCGGGATACCGGCGAGCATGCCGATGGTTCGCATCGGCAGTTCGGCGCCGAGGTCGAGCACGAAGTCGAAGGTCTCGCCGCCAACGAGCGGCTCGAGGCACGCGATGCAGAACGCCCGGACGTTCTCCTCCAGGGCCCGCATCTTCTTCGGCGTAAAGGCTCGAGACACGATGGCTCGGTGGATCGTGTGCAGAGGCGGATCCTCGTTGATGAACACTCCGGGCGGCATGATCGGCTCGGCCTTGACCACCTTGAGAATGTCGCCCTTGGCCGAGCTGAGCCTGGTGGGATCCCGCAACGCGGCGTCGACGTCGGCGTAACGACTGAGACCCCAGAAATCGTGACGTTCGTTGTAGTACAGCGGTGCCTCGTCCCGTAGTCGTTGATACGTCGGATAAGGATCGACATCAATGTCGACATTCCACGGGTCGTAGTACAGGTCGCTCACGTCCCTCCTCATTCAGCTCTGTACGAGCATACAGCAAGCGCTGTACGCTCGTACAGCCATCAGCTGGCGCGCGGGAGAAGAAGCAACCAAGGACACCGCTAAGCCGTAACCGCGTCTTGGGGTTTTATGGCCATAGGTGCCTGCAGCACTAAGCGAATGGGAACATGTCAATAAACCGATCAGCGAGGTGACCAATGACAGCATCCCCCCGTCGCGTGGGCGCGGAGACGTCTAAGACGCGCGACGTCCTTCTGGATTGCGTTGAAACGATGATGCTGGAGGAAGGGTATGCCAGCGTCAGCTACCGCGCGTTGGCGGCGAAAGCCGGGGTGACGGCTAGCCTCGTCCAGTACTACTTCCCTGCGCTCGACGACATCTTCCTTGCTGCGATCCGCCGCTACTCCGATCGGAATCTCGAGTTGCTACGACAGGGCCTAGAGAACCGGGCTGAGGACCCTTTGCATGCAATGTGGGAGTACAGCTGGGATGAGGCAACCGGTGCGCTAATCACTGAATTCATGGCGCTGGGAAACCACAGGAAGTCGATACGTTCTGAGATCGCTGACGTCACAGATCGGATGCGCAAACTCCAGATCGACGCGCTGAGGGACAAATTCGGATCTGAGGCGCACTTCGCAGGTGACCTTTCGCTGGGCGCAATCGTCCTACTGACGACCGGTCTTCCCAAGTTTCTTAATCTTGAGGAAGGGGTGGGTGTCAAGACTGCACACTCCGACGTGATCCGCGCGTTCGAGCGCTACCTGGATGCGATAGAGCCGCCTGGCAAGGCCCGCAAGCGCAAGACGTCTACGCGATCCCGATCCCGTCGTTGACCTCGACGCCACCCGATGTCACTCGCGCCCAGGAGTGACCGCCATCGCCTCGTGTGCTATACACTTGCATCGGCTTTACGGTCGTACAGCAGATGCGGAGTGGGCATGGTCAACCGGGTAGCGGTGGTGACCGGAGGTGGTTCCGGTTTGGGGCAATCGATCTCGATGCAGCTCGCTCGGAACGGTCACTGGGTAGCGGTGCTCGACGTCAACGCGGACGCCGCTGGCAACGTCGCTGCCGAGCTCCAGGCCGCCGGCGCGCGTGCCATCGCGGTGAACGTTGACGTCGCCAACCCGGATACCGTTGGGACCGCATTCGCCACGGTACGAAGCGAACTCGGGCCGGTTGGAATCCTTGTCACCAGCGCGGCGATCGCGGGGTTCACCCGCTTCGACAAAATCACGCTGGCGGAATGGAACCGCTATCTCGCAGTCAACCTCACCGGCACCTTCTTGTGCCTTCAGGCCGCACTATCCGACATGGTGGCGGCGCAATGGGGCCGCATTGTCACCATCTCGTCGGCTGCCGGACAGAAAGGTGCTCCTCGGCAGGGCCATTACGCCGCTTCCAAGGGCGGTGTGATCGCGTTGACCAAGACAATCGCAATTGATTACGCGGCCAAGGGGGTCACGGCGAACAGCGTCCCGCCGTTCGTCATCGACACCCCGATGCTTCGCGAACAGCAAACCGCGAAGCAGCTGCCTTCGACCGAAATGTTGACACAGGCCATTCCCGCCGGGCGGCTGGGAACCGGCGAGGATGTCGCCGCACTGTGCGCATTCCTGTGCTCAGACGCTGCCGGGTACATCACCGGCCAGGTCATCGGCGTTAACGGAGGCGCTGTCATCTGACTGCGCACCGCCAAGGTCGTGGGTCAAACGAAAGGAAACGGATGGGACGGGTGAGCGCCCCACATGAAGGCCGTGGTGTGGACCACGATCAGCACCGCTATCACTTCGACCGGCACAGTCCCGACTACCGCGGGAATTTCCTGGTGATCACCCACGACATGCAACAGCGCTGCCCGCTCGCCTGGACGGATACCTACGACGGGCACTGGGTCGCCGCGGCTAGCCAAGAGGTCTTCGAGCTCGCGCGCTGTCCGCACGTATCCAACGACCACGACGTGCGGGGTGAACGCCGTGGCTACAAAGGCATCTCCATCCCAACGATGCTTGAAGCAGAGGGCTTTCGCGGCGGCATGCTGGAGATGGACGACCCAGAGCATCGGTACCACCGCAACGCGCTGAACCCTTACTTGTCGCCTGCCGCGGTCAAGCGGTGGCAACCGTTCGTCGACGATGTGGTACGGGCATGCCTGGACGAACGCATCGAAGAAGGCCGGATAGACTTCGTCGGCGATCTCGCCAACATCGTGCCAGCGGTGCTGACACTGGCGATGTTAGGTATTCCACTGGCTAAGTGGACGAAGTACAACGAGCCGGCCCACGCGTCGGTGTACACCCCACCTGACTCGCCCGATATAGCCCGTGTCCGGGAGTTGTACTTGGCCATGGGTGTCGATCTGTACACGAATCTCATCGAGATCCGTGAGAAGCCCCGTCCGGGGATCATCGACGCGCTCGCCAAGCTCCGCATCGACGGCGAGGCGCCACCCGATATCGAGCTGCTCGGCATGTTGAATCTGCTGATAGGCGGCGGGTTCGACACCACCACTGCGTTGACCGCACATGCGCTGGAATGGCTGTCGCAGAATACTTTTGAACGAGACCGACTTAGCTGTGAACGCGCTTCGCTGCTCGATCCGGCCACCGAAGAGTTCCTACGGTTCTTCACCCCAGCGCCCGGTGATGCGCGTACCGTCTCCGAAGACATCGATCTCGGCGGCGTCAAGCTGAAAGAGGGCGAGCGATTGTGGCTGTCGTGGGCGATGGCAAACCGCGACCCGGCCCTCTTCGATGACCCGGACCGAATTCGGCTAGACCGCAAAGGAAACCGGCACTTCAGCTTCGGGCTCGGAGTCCACCGTTGCATCGGATCAAACGTTGCCCGCACGGTGTTCAAGTCAATGCTCACTGCGGTCATGGATCGCATGCCGGACTACAGGTGCGATCCCGAAGGCACCGTCCACTACGACAGCATCGGCGTGATCCAGGGCATGCGTCACCTACCCGCATCCTTCACGCCGGGACGCAAGCGTGGACCGGGCCTCGACGCGACGCTGGAGAAGCTGCAACGTATCTGCGACAAGCAGGGACTTGCCCGACCCATCACTGAACGCAAGGAATCGGCAGTTGTCTGACTCTCAACCGATCGTCGTCGTAACCGGGGCCAGCCGTGGTGCCGGGGCTGGCATCGCACATGCGCTTGGCAGTCACGGTTGCACCGTCTATGTCACCGGCCGCACCGAGGCTGCGGGGGATTCCACGCTTTCGGGCACAATCCACGAGACCGCCGACCAGGTGACCGCCGCGGGCGGCAACGGAATTGCCGTGCGCGTCGACCACAGCGATGATGACCAGGTGAAGGCGCTCTTCGATCAGATCGGGCGCGAGCAGGGCAGGATCGACATCCTCGTGAACAATGCCGCACTCATCCGTGACGACATGATGAGGCGGACGAAGTTCTGGGAAGAGCCCATCAACGTCATCGACACACTCGCCGTCGGACTGCGAAGCAGCTACGTCGCCACTGTCTACGCTGCGCCCCTCATGCTTCCGCAGCGCAAGGGCCTGGTCGTTTTCACGTCGTCCTCCGGTGCTGTCCACTATGCGTTTGGCCCGGCATATGGCGTTCCCAAGGCCGGTACGGACAAGATGGCCGCGGACATGGCGGTCGATTTCAAGGATTTTGGCATTGCTGCGGTCTCAATGTGGATGGGTTCGCTGCTGACTCAGCGCGTCAGGAACATCATTGCCAGCAACCCCGAAAAGCTCGGCCACATATTGGATACCGCCGAAACTCCCGAGCTCACCGGTCATGTCATCTGGGCGCTTTACAACGATCCCAATCTCATCGATGTCAGCGGCCAGACATTGATCGGCGCCGAACTGGCAGTGAAGTACGGCATCAAGGACGAAGCCGACCGTCAGCCGCCGTCTTATCGTGATCTCTTCGGCGTTCATCCCTACAAGGAATATGCGCACATCATGAGATAGCTCGGCGGGGGAGCTCAGCAGGCTGGCCGGCAAAGGCTAGCCAATTGCGCCGACCAAACAATCGAGAATTCTTCGCACTTCCGCAATGACCACCGCACTGTCACGTGGATGTACACCGTTCAAAGACTTCGTAGGCAGCGACAGGTGGAGATCGTCGACCACTTGTGCTCCCGCCACACCGAACGATTTACGTGCCCCGTCGTGTGCCCATGTTCCGCCGTATCGGCCCAGCGCAGCGCCGATGACGGCCAACGGTTTACCTTTCAGTGCACCGTCGCCATACGGCCTCGACAGCCAGTCAATCGCATTCTTCAGTACACCGGGGATGGAGCCGTTGTATTCCGGCGTCACTACCAGCGCGGCACTCGCCGCCGAGGCCGCCCGCCGCAACGCTTGTACAGGCTCGGCCGCGTCGACCGTGTCAAGGTCTTCGTTGTAGAACGGCAACTCGCCCAACCGGTCGAAGAAGTCGATATCCACTTCTGGGGGCGCCAATTCGATTGCAAGGTGAGCCAACTGACGGTTGATCGACGCCGACCGCAGGCTGCCTAACAACATCAACACCCGCACGGCTGTCCGCTCAGCCATCGTCGCATGCATTCCCATGACGGGTGTCTCTGGCGGCGTGTTAGACCCCATGGAGAGATACTGTACATATGTACAGTATCTGGAGGTAACCGTGGCGGCTTTCAGGTTGCAACTATGCAGATGCCGTGTGCTATACAGTTGTACAAATACCAGGGCCGTCGAAAGCCTTTGCGGAAGGACAACCCATGACGAAACCCGATGAACTCGATCAGCTGCGCCAGCGTCTGCAGTACGTCGAGGACAGGATCGCCATCCTCGACTGCGTCATGAACCAGGCACGAGGCCACGACCGCCACGACACCGAGATGATGGCGAGTGTCTACCTCGAGGATGGCGTCGACGAGCACGGTCCGGTCGTCAAGCTCGGCCCGGAGTACGGCCAATACGCCAACGAGGCGCACAGCGCGGTGTTCGAGGACCACCTGCACAACATCACGACTCACACGTGCGAAATCGACGGTGACCAGGCGCACTGCGAGAGCTACGTGATCGGTGCCATGCGGGTCAAG
The DNA here is from genome assembly GCF_052145595.1 of Mycobacterium sp. Taxonomy (GTDB): domain Bacteria; phylum Actinomycetota; class Actinomycetes; order Mycobacteriales; family Mycobacteriaceae; genus Mycobacterium. Next base: position 9,731 of record NZ_JBKQOI010000110.1, read on the forward strand.
GGAGGCAAGACGGTTGCCCTGATGGGGGGCCGCTACCTCGACCGCGTCGAACGCCGCGACGGGGTCTGGAAGATCGCGGTACGGCGTTGCACCGTCGAATGGATGATGAACGGAGACTCGTCCGTCCTGGCGTCCGGCGCGGTCAAGGGCTTCATCAAAGGCAAATGGGACCGGACCGACCCGTCATACATTCGGCCTCTCCTTCTGGAAAGCGAACCGGTCGACCGGTGGTGACCAATCGACTGAAGCAAAACCGATGAAGCTCAAGGGACGGGTTGCGCTCGTCACCGGCGGAGCTTCCGGTATCGGGCGGGCGACCGCACAGCGGCTTGCGGCCGAAGGCATGCGGGTCTGCGTGCTCGACATCGACGGCGACGCTGCCTCGGCGGTCGCTGAATCGCTCGACGGATTGGCGCTGGAGTGCGACGTGTCCAAACCCGAACAGGTGGACAAAGCTTTCGCCTCGTGCTTCCGGGATCTCGGGAGTGTAGATCTCGCGTTCCTCAACGCCGGCATCACGATTCATTGGTCGGGTGACATCGGCTCGCTAGATGTGGCCGACTACCGCAGGTCCGTAGGCGTGAACCTTGACGGAGTCGTCTTCGGCGCCGTCGCGGCGGTCCGAACGATGCGGGCCCGTAGTGACGGGACCGAGGGCGCGATCCTGGCGACGGCCTCACTCGCAGGCATACTGCCGTGGCACCCCGACCCCGTCTACTCACTCGGCAAACACGGTGTGGTCGGTTTCATGCGTGCCATCGCGCCGAACCTCGCGCCCGAGAGGATCGCAGTCCACACCATCTGCCCCGGGATCACCGAAACGGGCGTGCTCGGCAACAGACGCCCGCTAGTCGAACGCATCGGTGTTCCTGTGATGGAGCCGGATACGATCGCCGACGCAGTCCTTCTCGCGGCCAGGTTGCCCATCGAGGCCACCGGATCGTGCTGGGTGGCGCAGCATGGAAAGGCGGCCTGGGCCATGGAATTCGCCGACGTGCCGGGCACCGACAACTTGCTCAACGTGCCGGTTGCGCTGCGCTCCGACCGCGTCTGAGGGCTCGCTGCCCGTCAGCCGACGATGGCGGGCATGGAGTCCCAACCGCGCACGGTGGACGTCGGTGCCCGTACGGCGTTGTCGATGTCGATCGTCCAGTCGGGCCAGCGTTTCAAGATCTCCTCGAGGGCTACGCGGCCCTCGAGCCGAGCCAGCGACGCACCTAGGCAAAAATGTGTCCCGCGCCCGAAGGACAAATGATTGGCGTTGCGGTGGATGTCGAACCGCTCCGGATCGTCGAATCTCCGTTCGTCGCGGTTCGCCGACCCGGCCATGAGCAGGAGCGCACTCCCGGCGGGAACAGTTTGTCCGTGGTACTCAACATCACTGGCGACGTAGCGGGCGATGTGGTGAACCGGAGGTTCGAAGCGCAGGACCTCCTCTACCGCGCCCGAGATCAGCAACGGGTCCTCGACCAGCTCGTGTCGCTGGTCCGGGTGCTCGCCGAGCAGCTTGCCCAGCCAGCCGAACAGTCGACCCACCGTCTCGGTCCCGGCGTTCGCGATGACGCCGAGGAAGACCAGAAGCTCGTCGGTGCTCAATCGACGCACGGCGCCGGAGACGTCCTTGAATTCGACGTGCAAGAGCTCGGTGACGAGATCGTCGGATGGGTTCTGCTCCCGCCACTCGACGTACTCCCGGAACATGTTGCCGTTGAAGTAGTTGTCCTTGCTCACCGGGAGCGGCTCGCCGGGTTTGTTGCGCAGCCTACGGCCGGCGACTGACCGGACAGTCCGCTGCAGGGAGTCGGGAATGCCGACGAGGATGCCGACGACGCGCATCGGCATCTCGGCTCCAAGATCGAGGGTGAAGTCGAAACGATCTCCGTCGGTCAGCGGATCCAGGCAGGCTGCGCAGAACGCGCGCACCTGGTTCTCGATGGCCTGCATCTTCCTCGGCGTGAACGCGCGGGATACCAGCAGCCGATGCACAGTGTGAAGCGGGGGATCCTCGTTGATGAAGACACCTAGTGGCATGACCGGCTCGGCCTTGACCACCTCGAGAATGTCGCCCTTGGCCGAGCTGAGGTTCTCGACGTCACGGAGGGCGGCCTCGACATCCGCAAAGCGGCTCAGGCCCCAGAAGTCGAACTTCGCGTTGTAGTAGAGGGGCGCCTCGTCCCGGAGGCGCTGGTACATGGGATACGGATCTGCGTCGATTTCGACGTTGTAAGGGTCATAGGAGAGCTGGTTTTCATCCAAAACGTGCATCGTTCTCCCATGTTGCATTCGGCCGTCTGACGTGACATGCCGTACGATCGTACAGCACTGATCAGAAGGAGGGTCGATGGATCTGGGATTCGTCTCGCTGAACACGCCGCGCGACATTGCTCCTGGCGTGCTCGGGCCGGAGCTCGAATCGCGTGGGTTCGAGTCGATGTGGGTCGGTGAGCACCCGCAGATACCGGTTTCGGCCAAGGACCACTTCCCCGCCGGCTTGCTTGGCGCGCAGAAGCGCATGTGGGACCCGTTCCTGTCACTTTTGGCAGCGGCTCAGGCGACGACGGATCTCCGCATCGGCACGGCCGTTTTGCTGCCGTTAGAACGCGAGTTGTTCATCCTCGCCAAGGAGGTGGCCACACTCGACCAGATGAGTAACGGGCGACTCCTGCTCGGGGTTGGGGTCGGGCTCCGTATCGAGCTGGAGCACTCGCGATCGGTCGGCTGGTCCGATCGCTACCGGGTGCTCGGAGAGATGGTCGCGGCACTTGACGCGCTGTGGACTGAGGACGAGCCGGAATACCACGGCGAGTTCTACGACTTCGGGCCAGTGTGGTCATACCCGAAGCCGTACCAGCGGCCGCGGCCGCCGCTCCTGGCTGCCGCCACCGGACCCAAGGCGACGCGCGGCTGTCTTTCCTGGGCCGATGGCTGGCTTCCCGGCGACGCGGCGTTCGGGGACGTGGCGAGTGCGCTAGCTGAGTTTCGCCGGTCGGCCGAGGAATCCGGCCGCGACCCCACGACGCTGGACCTCACGATCATGGCGTGGGGCGACCCCTCGCTGGACGGGTTGGCGACTTACCGAGACCTCGGCTTCAACCGCGCCGTGGTGGGTGGAGGGCGGCGCGACGGCAATGATCCGTCGACGACGATGTCGTTCCTCGACCGGTATGCGGCGATGGTTGACGAGCTCTGTTCATCGACGTCCATCGCTTCACAGTGATCAGCAGGCTGATTGCGTGTAGGTATGTTGTACAGTCGTATTGCACACGCGGCCGCGACGGCCTTGGATAGGAAGTGGTTCTGTGAAGGACAGATTCTCGATGGAGGGGCGGGTCGCCGTCATCACAGGTGGCGGAACAGGCATCGGCCGTGCAACGGCGCTTGTGCTGGCCGACCACGGCGCCGACATCGTGCTCGCCGGGCGGCGGCCTGAGCCGCTCAAATCGACGGTAAGCGAGATCGAGGCACTCGGTCGCCGCGCGCTCGCGGTGCTGGCGGACGTGATCCAGGCGGACGAGTGCCGGGCGCTCGTCGACGCAACGCTTGCCGAGTTCGGCCGACTCGACGTGTTGGTCAACAACGCCGGAGGCGGCGAGACCAAATCAATCATGAAGTGGACGGACGAGGAATGGCATCAGGTCCTCGACCTCAACCTGTCGAGTGCCTGGTACCTCTCTCGAGCCGCGGTCCAACCCATGATCGCGCAAGGTAAGGGGGCCATCGTGAACATCTCCTCGGGCGCCAGCCTGCTGGCCATGCCGCAAGCACCGGTCTATGCCGCAGCCAAAGCGGGGCTTAACAACCTGACGGGATCGATGGCGGCGGCGTGGACCCGTAAGGGCGTCAGGGTGAACTGCATCGCGTGCGGCGCCATCCGCACCCCGGGACTCGAGGCCGATGTTCAGCGACAGGGCTTTGAAATCGACGCAATCGGGCAGACCAACGCCTCGGGTCGGATCGGTGAGCCCGACGAGATCGGGCACGGGGTACTCTTTTTCGCGTCCGACGCCTCGAGTTTCTGCTCTGGACAGACGCTCTACATGCATGGTGGGCCGGGTCCCGCCGGCGTTTGACGCCAGCGTCTGGAGTCAGGACGTATTGGACAGTTGATGTCGCTCGTTCAGCCGCGCCGCGGCCGGGCACCCGCTCCGTAGAGGATGTCGGCGTGCACGGGGTCCCAGCGATTGCGGAAGACGACGTCGGCAATCGGACGCCGGCGAACCGGACCGTGGTGCCCGCGCGGCCAGCCGACGACGATGTGCCCGGCGAGGAACCACTCGTCCGGAATGCCGACAGCTTCGCGGAGTACATGCTCGCCGTCGTAGGACGCCCAGCTTGTGAAGCACGCCCCCAGCCCCTGGGCCCGCGCTGCGAGGTAAAAGTTCTGCATTGCGGGGAAGATCGACCCGCCCTGCAGGTACTCGGAGGCGAACTCGTTCTTAAACGCGGTGAACAACACGGACGTGTGTTCACCGGCATGATCATGCAGCTCGTAAGTGGCTCGGTTATTGCGCGCGGCGCGGCCCCGATCGTCGTCGGTCGGCCTCTTCATCCCGTAGATCGATTCGACGGTCTTGAGCGCCCTCCGCGCCGCCACGGCGACGGCTGCTCGCTGTTCGGGTGCGTCGAGAACGACGAACCGCCATAGCTGTGCGTTCGCACCGTTCGGGGCCCACGTCGCCGCCTCGAGGCAGCGGTCGAGCGTCTGATCGTCGACCGGCTCGTCGGTGAATCGGCGGATCGACCGGGCGGTGGACAGCACCATCCAGACGTCGTTGGTCGGATTCGGCATCTCCCTCTCCTACTCGTGACGCGCAGAGACGTCGTCATGCTATACAAGTGTATTGTTGCCAATGGTGTCAGGAGCGTTGGTGCATCGGTTCACCCGAGTAGATCGATACGGATTTTGTTCTTCGCCTACGCGACGGAGGCAGATCGAGACCCAGCCATGGAGGAAGGTATGAACATCAGCCACGTCGGGCTCCGTGTCCGCGACCTCGACTCATCGAAGCGCTTCTATGAGGCACTGGGTTTCACCGAGGCGAAGCGGTTGACGATCCCCGACGAGGTAGCGGGCGGACTGTTGCCGCTCACACCTCCAATCGGGTTCGAGGCCGTGTATTTGCGCAACGACGGCTTCGTCCTGCAATTGCTTACGTTCTCCGGACACCCCGCGCCTGACGAGCCTGAGCGCACGATGGTCGGTGCAGGTCTCACGCACCTGTCGATCGCCGTCGATGACATGGCGGAGGCACAAGCGGCGGTCCGGAGCGCCGGCGGGACCGTCATCGCGGATCCCGGCGGGGGCTTCGCATGCATGGTCCGCGACCCCGAGGGACAACTGATCGAGCTGATCCACACGGGCGTGCGACCCGTCCCGCACACCTGACGGCTCAACGCGCCGAAACCGCAGCCCTCGATCTGACGACAATCTTGACGACAACTGTGACGACAGTTGCTGTCCCAGCGACGCCGCCTACACGACCATTGGCGACCGATCTTGCCTGGTTACTGCGTCTGCCCGTTCCTGGCAGTCTGGGGGTCAGAGTCGCGCGGTGGCGGTGGGCGGCGGTGTCTTGGTGGAATGGTTACAGGCGGGCTGCCGGTCACCGTTTATTCACCGCCAATGACCAGGAACCTACCGGAATTGTCCGGTTCCTATCGGACGTTCGAGATAGTCAATCCAGTTGTCGCGCAATGGGAAACGAGCAGCAACTGGTCCTACCAGGACCAAAGGTTTGCTAATTAGGTCGCGGGTTCGAGCCCCGCCCGCCCCGCCAAGTGTTTTCGCAGTTAGGGGACGTGTTGTGGTCTGCCCGGCGCTGGGCGGTGCGGCCCCAAACGGGCGTCATGTCCACATCGCGTCCACCTTGACCTGCAGCCGCACTCGGACGCGGTCGTCAGCTACCTGCCCACCTTGGCGGCACCGGCACGTCAGCTTTCCGATTGTGCCACGGCTTCGTAGTTGTCCGCGAAGGCCAGCACGCGCGGTGCAAGAGGTGACTGTGACGGCGCCAACTGACGCCGAGTAAAGCCAGGGCCGGTCTGCAGAAAATACATGCCCTGCCTGCCCTGAAATCGGCCGATCAGCTCCCGCACCGTTGCGGCGTCCACTGCAACGTTCGGGTACAAGACCTTATCCAGCTTTTCCTGAAGCGGACCCATGAGCGGCTGAATCTCTTTGATCATGTCCAGCACGCTGGGATCAGAATCCAACTCCTCTAGCTCGCGACGCTTGAGCCAGGGCTTGTTCCGGTTGTCGTTGATGAACTCCAGCATGAACGCGCGGTCCATGTCGATCTTCACCTCGGGATCGGCGCGGACACTTACGTTGAAACTCCACTTGAACGTGTTGATGTCGCCGTGCTGCAGCGCATCGCGCAATGCCTCCAGCCACCGGTACTCAAACGAGGTCTTCTTGAGGTCGTCGAAGAGCGATTTGACCTCCTCCACATGTGAACGGTCCAGACCGAGGGTTTGCCGCGCGCTGCGAATCGTCTGATACTCATGGATCTGCAGCGCAGCGGTGAAGGAAATCAGCGCCGACCGGATCCTGCGCCGCCGTTCATCCATGGCGTCCAGGTCGGTTAGTGACACTTGCTGCCTCTGAAGCTCGCGAAGCACGCCGATCAGCACATCGCACAATCGATCGCTTTCGTCGGAGATGTGCTGCAACAACTCACTGTCGATCATCCGCCGAAGTCGGTCGTACGCCTCTACGTACCTAGTGTTTTCCTCTTTGGTGAACGAACACACCTTCTCGAAGATGGATGCGTCAGACACGCTGGGATCGCGGTGCAACAGAATCGCTCCGTACTGATCTGCGGCCGCTTCGGCGTCCTGAGCGTCCAGTTCGGCCTTCTTGCTCTCGTGGGCGTCCAAGGCCTCGCTCACGCCCGCACCGGCAGAGGCAGCGCGTTGCTTCACCTCATCATCCGACGGCAGACCTTCCGACAACCACCGCCGAGCATCGCGGCAGATGCCATCCAGCGCATCTTTCACCAGTTGCTCAACATCACTGCGGGTCAATCTATCCCGGACGTCGGGCGTGTCCGCCCAGTCCATCGACACTGTCGTCAGCACGTTAGCCAGTGCGCCGAACGACTCGACGATAATGAGCATGGCCGGACTTGTTGGTGGCGGGTAGCCCACCATGGCGATGTTCTTCCATGCGTCACAGGCGCTCTCGCAGAAGTCGTATGGAGTCGCGCCGTCCAGTCCGTCGAGTGTCGAGATGAACCCTTCCAGTCGGCCGATCCAGTCTCGTACCCGCGCTACCTCTTCCTGCTCGTCTTCCACGTCTGTCCCTTTCCTTGGACTGTCACATTGTGCGTGGCTCCTTCTGGTGGGCAGCCGAACAGATTCGCACAATCGCCGCGAAAGCGCACGCAAAGCTATGCGTCGTGTCTTACACGCACCAGAAACCATGCGCGTCTACGCATAGCGACATCGTGCGAAGCTGTCACCTCAGGTCAGCGCGTGGGCAGATGACCTGCGCGACTGCCCTTGCGACCCCCCAAGAGCCGCGCCGGCTGATAAAGATGAGCCTCCACGGACCCGACCGAATCACGCGAAAAAAGTGCACGGCGTGTCTTTGCGGCGACTTACAGTGATGTTATCCAGCTGCAATGCGGAACGAAGGGAAGTAACCGCCATGGAGGAATTCGCAGAGGACAAGTGGCTGAGCCGGCAAGAGCTCGCGGAGCGATACGGGCTTCCGGTCAAGACTCCAGCCGAATGGGCCTCGAAGGGGAGCTGGACCCCGCTACGCGAAGATCGGCCGACATGTTCGGTACCGGCTGAGCGATGTAATCGACTGGGAAACAAAACGATACAACGAGAATAAGCGGGACTCCGCCTGACTTACATAGGCCAATGTACAGCAGTACCTCTTCTCGATCGGCGAACATGACTGTCGCCGCGCGCGTCCACACCTAGCCTCGTGTCCGGGAGACCTTCGCTGCGTATCGGGCAGCACGGCAAGGTGAAGCGGATCTATCTCGGCGCGGGAGTGTGGCTGGCTCGCTGCCGTTATCGCGATAGCGACGGCGTGACACGGATCGTCCAACGCGTCGGTCCCGCCGATGAATTCGACAAGCGGGGAAAGCTCGCGGAAGATGCGCTGATCGAGTCGCTCGCCGAACGCCGCCCGCCGAGCGGCCCGGATGCGATCGGGCTCGACACGCTCGTTGTGGTCCTCATCGACCAACACATCGCGCGCCTCGCCGAAGACGGTCGGTCGGTGCGGACCCTCGACACCTACCGTTATGACGCGACCAAGTTCGCCAAGTTCATCGCCGGAGTGCGCGTCGGAGAAGCCTCACCGGCACGAATCGATGCCGCCCTCAGATCGATGCGAAGTACCCACGGCCCCACAATGGCTCGGCGCGCTCGCACCCTCCTACACGGCGCGCTTCAGCTCGCCGTCCTCAACAACGTGCTCGGCACAAACCCGGTCCGCGATGTGCAATCGATCAGGTCCAAGGCGGCGCCAAAGGGCGCCTCGGCACTTACGGCCGAGGAAGTGCGCGATCTCCTAACGAAGTTGCGAGCGTCTGCCTGCCAACAGCGCGACTTGGTCGACCCCATCACGCTCTTGATCGCGACCGGCCTGCGGCACTCCGAGCTCCTTGCACTGCGCTGGAGCGACTTCGACGCCGGCGCCGGCACCATCGACGTGACCGGCAAGCTGGTACGCCAGCGTGGGGTCGGCCTAACGCGGATCGACGAGACCAAGACTGCCGCAGGCCGCCGCACCGTTCCGCTGCCGTCATTCGCCGTCACGGTTCTCAACGAACGCCGCAAGCGCCCGTACGTCGGCCAGCAGCAAACGATCTTCGCATCCTGCAGCGGAACGCTTCGCGACCCTGAAAACTTCAACACGGCGTGGCGCGCCGTCCGCGACCAGCTTGGGATGCCTGAGGTGACCTCGCACAGCTTCCGCAAGACCGTGGCGACGCTCATCGACGACGCGGGGCTCTCGGCACGCATCGGTGCGGACCACCTCGGGCACGCCAAGGTGTCCATGACCCAAGACCGGTACATGTCCCGCGGACGCGTCCACAACCAGGTCGCCGACCTGCTGGATCGCACCGTGACGGACATAAACGATGAATAAACGATGACCGGCATTTTCGGCGGGACCAAAAACACCCTCTGATCAGTGCCCCCGGCACGACTCGAACGTGCGACCTAGGGATTAGAAGGCCCTTGCTCTATCCACCTGAGCTACGGAGGCAATGCGCAGGTCAGTCTATCCAACGGCGCTTTCCGGATAGGTTTTGGGAACGCGACGCGCGCGAAAAGGCTTCCCCCACCGCGAATATCGGTTATGGTGTGAACCTCGACACACGCACAACACCGGTTGATAAACAGCCGTTCACCGCAACGAGGCGTGTGCATAACGTCGAGGGGTGGCGTTGTTATGTGCGTGGCCATGCACTTGACTTCGCGGTGCTCGCGGGCCGGTGCCCAAGCACTGCGACTGGCGTTCGATGCCAGAGATACAGGTCGAGCCTGCGCCTTGTTGCTGCGAGGCTCGCCGTTCGCGGTCGGCTGGCTTGCCGGCTGGCTGGCCACGGAATTTCCCCCGCACGTGCTGACCGGGCATGCGTTGTCCCGGGTATCGCACCCGTCCATCGGCCGCGTTGCCACCATCTTGGCCTCGCAGCGGGCGGACAAAACCCTCACCGCTGCGCTCGAGGAGTCCTTCGGGGCGGATTTCCGTGACCGCGTGCGCCATCCGACCTGCGATCAGTCCAAGTGCGCGCCCCGCGGCGGACTATTGGGCAGGCCCGGGCCGTACCGCCGGTACGCGGCGCAGACCTCCGACATCTCCTACGGTCCAGGTGGCAGCGAACATTTGCTCGACATCTGGCGGGGTCATGATGTGGCGCCCGGCCGCCGGGCGCCGGTGCTGCTACAGGTTCCGGGAGGGGCGTGGACCGTCAACCGTAAACGCGGTCAGGCGCACACGCTGATGAGCCGGATGGTCGAACTCGGCTGGATCTGCGTCTCGATCGACTACAGCAAGAGCCCGCGCTGCACGTTTCCGGCGCAGCTCATCGACGTGAAGAGGGCGATCGCGTGGATCCGCGAGAACATCGCCGATTACGGTGGCGATCCCGACTTCATCGCGATCACCGGCGGGTCGGCGGGCGGGCACCTGGCCTCGTTGGCCGCGCTCACCCCCAACGATCCGACGTTCCAGCCCGGATTCGAAGACGCTGACACGACCGTTGAGGCGGCCGCGCCGTATTACGGCGTGTACGACTTCACCGACTTCGAGAACATGCACGCAATGATGCTGCCGTTCCTCGAGCACTTTGTCCTGAAGACCCGCTACGCCGACGAGCCCGAGCGGTTCAGGGCGGCGTCGCCGATTTCTTATGCGCACAGCGGAGCCCCGCCGTTCTTCGTGCTGCACGGTGAGAAAGACGAACTGATTCCCAGCGGCCAGGCCCGGGCCTTCTGCGCGGCGCTGCGGGAGGCCGGAGCCGCCACGGTGGCCCACGCCGAACTTGCCAACGCTTTCCACGCTTTTGACATCACCCCGACGGTCCGATCGCGGCTGGCCGCCGATGCCGTCGCCGACTTCCTGGGTGTGGTCTACGGACAGCGCGCCGGGGTGACGGATTCGTTGGCGCTGTCGGGGACTTCGGCCAGCTGAGCCACGCCCCGGCACCGGATCGCGCCTTTCACCAGCGCGGCAACCCGACTAGCGTTGTGTTGGCAAACGGGTTCGCTGGGTCCGAGGCAGGAGGCTTGATCGACGGTGACAAGGCTGACGCGTCGAGCTAACGACCATGACTGAGTCCGTCGAGGCCGTTCAGCTGCCCGATGCGCTTGGGCCGGTCGACTACCTGCTGCATCGGGGTGAAGCAAATCCCCGGACTCGGTCGGGGATCATGGCTCTGGAACTGCTCGACACGACGCCGGACTGGGAGCGGTTCCGGAGCCGATTCGAAAACGCCTCCCGGCGGGTGTTGCGGCTGCGCCAGAAGGTTGTCGTGCCGACCTTGCCGACGGCGGCCCCGCGCTGGGTGGTGGATCCCGACTTCAACCTGGACTTCCACGTGCGCCGGGTACGCGTGTCCGGCTCCGGCACGCTGCGGGAAGTGTTCGATCTTGCCGAGGTGATCCTGCAGTCACCGATGGACATCTCGCGACCGTTGTGGACAGCCACCTTGGTCGAGGGTCTGGCCGACGGCAAGGCCGCGACACTGCTGCATGTCAGCCACGCGGTCACCGACGGTGTCGGCAGCGTCGAGATGTTCGCCGAAATCTATGACCTCGAGCGCGATCCACCGGCCAGGACGACGCCCCCGCTGCCCATTCCGCAGGATCTGACCCCCAACGATTTGATGCGGCAGGGCATCAATCACCTTCCCATGGCGATATTCGGCGGCGTCCTGGGCGCGGTGTCCGGGGCGGTGTCGGTGGCCGGGCGGGCGGTTCTGGAACCCGCGTCGGCGGTTTCGGGGATCGTCGGCTACGCCCTGTCGGGCATGCGCGTGATCAACCGGGCCGCCGAGCCGTCGCCGCTGCTGCGCCGGCGCAGCCTGGCCACCCGCAGCGAAGCGATCGACATACCGCTCTCCGAGCTGCACAAGGCCGCGAAGGCCGGCGGGGTATCGATCAACGACGCCTACCTCGCCGGCGTGTGCGGCGCGCTGCGCCGCTACCACGACGCCCTTGGCGTGCCGATCAGCACGTTGCCGATGGCGGTGCCGGTGAACCTGAGGGCCGAAGCCGACACGACCGGGGGCAATCAGTTCACCGGAGTGAACCTGGCGGCGCCCGTGGGTACCGCCGATCCGG
>NZ_JBKQOI010000111.1:0-6390 GCF_052145595.1 Mycobacterium sp.
GAGCATCAACCCTGCCGTCGGGGGGTTGCTGCCCAGCATCGAGTACTGCTCGATGTTGCCGCCGGTTGGGAGTGCGAACAGGCCGTCGGCGGGCACGACGAGCCGCTCACGCCACGCACCGGCATACAGGGGTAGCACGACCAGATCGCCGACTTGAAGTCCATCGACCTCGGCGCCAGTGGCAAGCACGCGGGCGACCCCCTCTGCGCCTGGTATGTGGGGCAGGGGTGGTCGCGCCAGCATGCCGCTGACAACCAGTAGGTCGTGTTTGTTCAACGGCGAGACCTCAACGCTCAATAGAACCTCATGCGGACCCAGTGGCGGCGGCTCCTCGATGTCGACGACGCGGAGCACCTGCGCGGGGTCGCCGAACTGTTCAATCTGGATGGCGTGCATATCAATTCCTCTCGATTCGTGTGCAGCAACTCGGAAAGCTGCCCGGCTGGTCATGAGGTTGATCGACCAGGCCCGTCGCGTTACTTGGTCGAACTCAGGCGACCTTGTAGTTGTAGACCGTCTGACGGCTTATGCCGTATTCCGTGGCGAGTGTGGTAACAGATTCGCCCTTGGCCAGGCGTTCGCGTAGCTCACTGGCCTGCGTCTGCGAAAGTGACGCTTTACGTCCCTTGTACTTTCCAGCAGCCTTCGCGAGGGCGATACCCTCGCGCTGGCGTTCGAGGATCATCGACCGCTCGAACTCTGCAACTGCTCCTAGCATCGAGAGCAGCAGCGTGTTCATCGGCGAATCATCGCCTGCAAACGTCAGGTTCTCTTTCGCGAACTCGACCTTGACGCCCTGGCCGGTGAGTTCCCGAACGATCCGGCACAGGTCTTCGAGGTTGCGTGCGAGTCGGTCCATCGAGTGGACGACGAGGGTGTCGCCATCACGCACGTAGTCGATGGCACGGGCAAGCTCAGGACGGTTGGTGTCCTTGCCGCTGGCCTTGTCGGTGAACACCTTATCCAGCTCGACACCATCGAGCTGACGATCCGTGTTCTGGTCGACGGTGCTGACACGCTGATAACCAATCCGCTGGCCCACTCTGAACTCCTTCAGTCGATGAACTGTCAAAGTAGACCCTGGGACTATGGTAGACAGTTGTCAAACAATGAGGGAAGCGATCCTAGTTTGACACTAGAAAAAGGTTCTCGGGCTGTCCAGTAAGGGTGTACCCCAACTAGACGCATGGAAGGGTTGGCGATGCTGGGGACATCAATCCTAGACGCGGGTGCGTTGTTGGGTGCCTACCTAGTAACGTCGGGAATCGCCGAGATGGCTTTGGCGTTCGTCCTCGATGCATCCGCGAGCAGCCGCATTCCGCTGTTCATCACCGGCGGGCTGTCGTTGACCTTGGGCGTGCTCACATTTCGGCACTTCGGTTACGCTTACGCAGTCCTGTTGCTGGCCCTCTCGATTGGAGTGGCCTTTGTCTTCCAAGGCGTTTCCGAGATCGCGTTGACTGTTGAACACCCGTCGCTGCCCGACCGAGGGTGGTACATCTTCGTGGGAGTCACCAGCATGATCGCGGGCATAGTAATGCTCGCATGGCCGTTCACCACCCTTCGCATGGCTACGATCGTCGCGGGCGTATGGCTTGTGGTCATCGGGATCAGCGACATCTTCTGGGCCCTGCGAGCGCGTAGAGCCCTTGGCGATGTGCAACGCAGGGCAGAACGGCTGACGGGTAGCTCTGCCCGGCCCGCCACCGAGAGCTGACCAGCTCATTGAAGGCGCTTGTCGCAAGCGCTTGCGCTCAGCAGATGCAGCTTTGTGCCGAGCCTGGGCCGTAATTGGCTCGGCCGCTGCCCACACCGCGGCGACCGCTCGGGGACGGCAAGTCGCTCAGCGATGGCATCGGGTCGCTGAATCACCCTTTGGTGGACCATGTTCGGGGCCGCGGCCTGCTGCGCGGGATAGTGCTTACCAGGCAAGCCGCCAAGGCGGTGGAGGCCGCGGCCCGCGAGGCTGGCTTCTTGGTCAACGCCGCCGCTGCGGACGTGATCCGGGTGGCGCCGCCGCTGGTGATTACGAAGTCCCAGCTCGACCAGTTTGTGACGAGTCTCCCGGATATTCTGGACAAAGCGGCGGCATGACTGCGGGCCAATGATCTACTCCCGTATCTAGCCCCGCGGCTCCGCCCCAGATAGTCGACGACTGCCGGCCAGGCCGGAAAACCGCTAGAACGGCAGTGGATCCACTCGCCGTGACTTGTGGTCCCAGAATGGTCCCAGCTCGGGGTGGTTTGATTCATCGGTCAAGACATCGCAGCAGCTCAACGCCATTTTCCTCTGGTCGGGCTGACAGGATTTGAACCTGCGACCACTTGGCCCCCAGTCGGACGCGGGCTGAATTAAGCTGTCTCGCAGCGATTCTCAAACCGACGTGACCGTGGAAACTGTCTCAAGCCGTCCCCGGGCCACCCCGCTTCTGCCGCACCAGGGGTTTTTTCCGGGGGTCTCAACCACCGTTCGCATGATGTGCGTCGTGCCACTAGCATGATGTGCATCATGCGAAATGCAACTGGGAAGCGTGACAATCTCAAAGCTGCGTCACGCCATCGAATACTGGATACGGCTGCCCGGCGGCTGCGCCATGAAGGAGTGGACGGAACGGCCATCGTCCCTGTGATGCGGGAAGCCGGGCTGACCCACGGCGCGTTCTACTCGCATTTCGCCTCCAAAGAGGACCTTGCCGTCGCCGCATTTAGCCACGCGATTACCACCGGACGACCGCGATGGACCAAGGCGAGGAACGGTGAGGGGTGGACGGACCGACTGAAACGTCTTGCGACGCAATACCTCACGTCCGCGCATCGCGATGACCTGGCGAGTAGCTGCGGTTTCGCTGCGCTGAGTTCAGACGCGGCTCGCGGCACCCCGGAGTTTCGCGCCGCGTACGAACGTGAACTGCGCCAGTCCCTGGCGGCTATCTGTGAAGGAAGAGATAACGATCCATCGCGACTCGACGACGCCATCGCGATGATGGCGATCTGTGTTGGCGGGCTCTCGCTGGCACGGGCGGTGCCCGACAAGGAATTCTCGGAACGCATTCTGCGGGTCGCTAGGGCGGCGGCCAACATCACGGCTAACGCCGAAACCACCGAGACACGCCGAGAGGACGGTCATTGACATGTTCGGAGTAAAGCCATACGGGCAGCTACAGTACCGGGACGTCAACGGAAAGCGAATGGCCTACATCGACGAGGGCGAAGGCGACGCCATCGTCTTCCAGCACGGCAACCCGACGTCGTCGTACCTGTGGCGCAACGTGATGCCCCATCTGGAGGGTCTGGGCCGGCTCGTGGCGTGCGACCTCATCGGGATGGGCGCATCGGAGAAACTCACACCGTCCGGGTCCGATCGCTACAACTATGCCGAACAGCGTGATTATCTGTTCGCGCTCTGGGATGACCTCCACTTCGGTGATCGAGTCGTGCTGGTGCTGCACGACTGGGGTTCGGCGCTCGGC
This sequence comes from Mycobacterium sp., assembly GCF_052145595.1. Lineage (GTDB taxonomy): Bacteria > Actinomycetota > Actinomycetes > Mycobacteriales > Mycobacteriaceae > Mycobacterium. The sequence continues at coordinate 3,470 of NZ_JBKQOI010000111.1, forward strand.
TTCGACTGGGCGAACCGGCATCGCGACCGGGTACAGGGCATCGCCTACATGGAATCGATAGCGATGCCGATAACGTGGTCGGACTTTCCCGCCGACGGTCGCAAGATCTTCCAAGGGTTCCGGTCCCCGGCAGGGGAACGACTGGTGCTAGAGCAGAACAGGTTCGTCGAAAACGTATTACCTAGCAGCACCCTACGGAAACTCAGCGACGAGGAAATGGGCTACTACCGGCAGCCCTATCTCGACGCCGGCGAGGATCGCCGACCCACCCTGTCATGGCCGCGCAACATCCCGATCGATGGTGAACCGGCGGACGTCGTCGCGGTGGTCGATGACTACAGCACCTGGCTGGCCAGCAGCGAAGTGCCCAAGCTCTTTATCAATGCTGAGCCCGGCTCGCTTCTGACCGGGCGAGTTCGCGAGTACGTCCGAACGTGGCCCAACCAGACCGAGGTCACAGTCAACGGATTGCACTTCATCCAGGAGGACAGCCCGGACCAGATCGGCTCGGCCATTGCGGAATTCGTCCGTGCTCTGCGCGCCGGTTAGTCATCAGCAGAGCCGCAATAGCCCTGCCACGCGAACCGCTTGTCGAATCAGACGTGGTAGTGCAGTCGCTCCGGAAGCATGGTGCGATATTGGCCCTATAGATCTGTTGCTCGGTGCGCGCTATGTGCGACATGTTGCCTTGCTGACAACCCGCTGACGCCGCCGGTGCGGCGAGAGCGTACGCGTCAGGCCTAATGCCCCATTTCGCGCAGGTGTCGATTCATTTCGTCGAGTTTGTCGTGAATGGCTTCCTCGCGCTCGATGTGCTGGCGGTGCAGCTGTTCGATCAGCTCGCGCGTCGGCTTCTTTCCCTGGTAGTCAGGGTGATGGCGGTAGCAGAGCAGAAACTGGGCGCCGGCCGCAGGGTGGGTGCCGATGCGCCAGCACCCCGGCTGATGGCAGTTGTACTTGCGGTTTAGCTGGTACACGCCCGTGACGGCAGCGCCGACGAGGCTGAACTCAGCGATGTCAGAACCGAACCCGGACCAGAAGGCATAGTAGCGACCGGACATGTCGACAATTCCTGTGTGCACGGCCAGCCAGTGGTTGACCGAGGGCGCGTTGAGCACCCAGGCCACAACTCCCGCCAGGACGGCGAACACCAACGTCACGAGAACGATCAGGCGCACTCTCATGTCGGCCTCGTCCAACGTGATTCACGGCGCTGTGGCGGCGCAAATCCAGTTCGGTATGAACGCCAGGGCTTGCAGAAAGGAAGATGCCACGCACAAACCATCTTCTTCGGCGGCGTCATCGCGACATGTTACTTCGCCATGACGGTCTATTGTGCGCCTACGCTGGCCAGCGTTGCGGCCTTCTTGCTTGCACGACCGGGTGTGTAGGCGGGCAGCAGCCGCGCGAGCCTGCTCCAGGCTGTACGCCAGCGGCAGGTACATAGTGATGGCCCAACCATCAGGCTTCACGACGCAAAGCAGAAAGCAGTACGTTGCGATTCGTCAGGAAGCTCACGGAAGTCACCATTGCCGGGCCGAGGGCCGAGCTTCCAAGGCCGCCCAGCCCGAGCCAGTCTGGCACCAGGCCCTGATTCAGCCGCGCGGCGTCCTGGGCGAGCTTGTCATCGACTTCGTTAGGCAGTCACGCATCCACTCGATGTCCATAGAACGACTCTTAGCAAACGAGTCTTGGCGACAGCCAAAAGCTGGTTTGGGTCAAACGTTTGGGTCAAATCGTTCAGAAACAAATCTTAGACGGGCAAAAACTGCCTCTGACCTGCGGTCGGGCTGACAGGATTTGAACCTGCGACCACTTGACCCCCAGACTCGTTTTCGGCATCCGCGGGCATTCGCCGGTGTCCTATCTGTGCAGTTCACCGCAGTTTTTCGTCTACCGACGGACAGTCCCGAACACCCGCGAATTCAGCGCCGTTGCTATCCGCGTTGCTATCCATCGCGACCTACACAAGCTGTACGGGTCAGTAACGAAACGCCAACCTGCACAGGGCAACTCAAATCAGTATGACCGCTTGACCGCGGGTCAAGCGGGTCGCGCTTGCGACTTGGCTTGCTACCGTCGGCGGGGGCCCGCAGGGAAGCGAGCAGGCGTGGCGGCCCGCTGTTCGGGTTTCTTCTGGCGAGCGCCACCGTCGGCGGCACCTGGCGTCAATACCGCCCGCACCCCAGCGAACGACGGGTGACATGGCGGCGCCACGACGAGTGATCACATCCACACCCCAGCGCCTACCAGCCAGACCGCCAAGGAGCGGCCATCGTGTCTGTGCGGAGATGGGACCTTCGGCCGTGGCGGCTGCCGTGCGCCCCGATCGACAATCGCATCATGACGCAACGCGAGCTCGAAGACCTCCCACCCGACGAATGCTTCCGGCTGCTCGGTGCCGCGCATGTCGGGCGACTCGTGTACCAAGATGACCTCGGACCGCTCGCCGTACCTGTCAACTACGCCATGGCCGGACACGATATTGTCTTCCGCGTCGAGGGTGGCGCTAAACGAGCGGCGATGCAGCAACCGATGCTCGCGTTCGAGGTCGACCACGTCGACGAGGACCGGAAGTTCGGATGGAGCGTCCTGGTGCGAGGCGTCGGCGCCGAAGTCGACCTGGAACGGGTTCCTTCGCTGCTGCGAGCGATGGATGGCCACGGCCCGACGCCGTGGGCAGCCGGCATCTCACAATGTGTGGCTTCAGATTGTGCCGCACACCGTGACCGGGCGACGGCTCGGTGCGGAGCGGTTGTCGTGGTGACATCCCGATTCGTGGTGCCCCCCATGCACCAGCCCACGCTGGTGCAGGATTCCGATCGTCGCCACGTCGGCCAGGGCCTGGGCGACCAACAGATCGGGCCCCGAGATCTTGCGCGACGTGAGGAGAACGTATCGGCTGGCGAGGTGTTGCTGCT
>NZ_JBKQOI010000112.1:0-5031 GCF_052145595.1 Mycobacterium sp.
CCGACAGCACCGTGTTGGGGCCGTTGTAGGCGGCGACCGACACTCGGGGGAACTCGTTGGCGATCTCCTCGACGTACTTGGCGTCGGCGAACACCGCCACCATTCGCCCACCGTCGGGCAGACTGCCAAACAGCCGGCCGCGCTCGGCCATCAGCCGTGCCCCGTCCTCGAGGCTGAAAACCCCGGCCACACACGCCGCCGCGTACTGGCCCACGCTGTGCCCCAGCACCACGTCGGGCTCGACGCCCCACGACTGCCACAGCCGGGCCAGGCCCATCTCGACGGCGAAGAGTGCCGGCTGGGCAAAAGAGGTGTGCCGCAGTGTTTCTCCGGCCTCACCGTCGGTGTCGCGGTCGGTGGCGAACAGCACCTCCAGCAACGGGCGCGGTAGGATCCCGTCGACCGCTTCCGCGCAGCGTGTCATGGTGTCGGCGAAAACCGGCTCGGCGTCGAACAACTCGCGTGCCATCCCCGGGTACTGGCTGCCCTGCCCGGTGAACAACCACGCCGTCGTCGGCGGGTCCGTGCACTCGCCGCGTACCACTCCCGGTCGCATCCGGTTCTCGACGAACTGGGCCAGGAGCTCGCGGGCGCTCTGAACCGAATCCACAACCAGCGCGGCCCGGTGTTCGAAATGCGAACGCCCGGCCCCCGCCGTGAAGCACACATCGGCGATGTCGACCTTTGGGTGGGTGTTCAACCATTCCCCATATCGCTGCGCCAACGCCACCAGCCCCTCCGGTGACCGCGCCGACAGCGGCAGCACGTCGACTGGCTCATCTTCAGCGTCGGACTCCCATGCCACCGCAATGTCGCCTGTCGAGTATTCGTCGGCGGTCGCCGATTGTGCTGGCGCCTCCTCGATCAGCACGTGTGCGTTCGTGCCGGTGAACCCGAAGGAACTTATTCCGGCACGACGCGGCCTGCCGTTGGCCTGCCACGGAATCGCCTTGTCCACCACCCGCACCGGCAACGAGTCCCACGGGATGTGCGGCGACGGGTTCTCGAAGTGCAGGCTCTGCGGCAGAACTTCGTGCTGCAGGGACAACACGACCTTGATCAGACCGGCTACCCCTGATGCGGACTCGAGGTGGCCGATGTTGGTCTTCACCGATCCGATCAGCAACGGCCGGTCCGCGTCACGAGCGGCACCGTAGACGGCCCCGGCCGCCTGCACCTCGATCGGATCACCCAGTGCGGTGCCCGTGCCGTGCGCCTCAAGGTAGTCAACATCCCCGCCGGCGAGACCGGCGCGGGCGAGCGCCGCGGTGATAAGCCGTTGCTGTGCGCCCCCATTGGGCACCGTCAAACCACTGGAAGCGCCGTCCTGATTGACCGCGCTGCCCCGGATGACCGCGCAAACTCGATCGCCGTCGCGCACCGCATCGCTCAACCTCTTGAGCACCAGAATCCCGCAACCTTCACTGCGCACATAGCCGTCGGCGGTGGCGTCGAAGGTCTTGCATCGCCCGACGGGGGAAAGCATCCTGGCGCGCGAGGCGGCGATGATGGATACCGGGCTCAGCAAGACGTTCACCCCACCGGCCAACGCCAAATCGCAGTCACCGGAATGCAAAGCCTGGCAGGCCTGATGGACGGCCACCAGCGATGAGCTGCACGCGGTATCGACCGCCACGGCCGGCCCTTCCAGGCCGAGCGCGAAGGCAACCCGACCCGAAATGGCATTGAGCGCATTGCCGGTGATGAAATGGGGCTCGATCTTCTCCACCGAGTTGGCGGACAGCAGCTGCGAATACTCGTTGGCAGCCACCCCCACGAAGATGCCGCTTCGGCTGCCGCGCAACGCCGCAGGCGAATACCCGGCACGTTCCAGGCCCTCCCACGCAATTTCCAGCATCAGCCGCTGCTGCGGATCCATCCACACGGCCTCGCGCGGGGAAATACCGAAGAACTCCGGATCGAATCCGTCGATTCCGTCGAGGAATCCACCGAAGCGGCTATAGATCTTGCCCGGAGTCTCTGGATCCGGGTCGTAAAACTCGTCGATGTCGAAGCGGTCATCCGGGACTTCCCGGATCGTATCGACACCGCCGGACAACACCTCCCACAACGCGTCGGGATCGGGGGCGCCCGGAAAGCGGCAAGCCACCGCGACGATCGCGATCGGCTCATCGCTGCGCATCGTCACTACCGAAGCCGGCTGGGGCCCAGTTTTGGCGCCTGAATTGGCACCCGCCTGCTCGCTGAGCCCGAGCACGTCGCCGAGCAGGTAATCCGCCACGTCGGACAGACGTGGGTAGTCCATCGCGAGGGTCGCCGGCAACTCCTTGCCCACTGCTTGTTCGATACGGCGCCGCAATTCGACGGCCATCAGCGAATCCATGCCGAGGTCGAAGAATCCGGCGTCCTCGCGGATCTCCGTGGTATCGACCCGCGTCACCTCCGCCACCGCCTGGCGCAGGTAATCCGCGACAAGTTTCTTGCGCCGCTGGACTGGAGCGTGGGTGAGCTGCTCGACCAATCGAGTCTTCCCGGAAGGCGTTGGTGCCGGCGCGAAATCGGGAACCTCACGCTCCAACTCCGCCAGAAATGACCGCCTCCCCGCTTGCTGGTAGAGCGGCAGGAAGCGGGCCCAATCGATCCGGGCCACAATCCCTTGTGCCGGGGCTTGTACCGCCCCCTGCGCGGAAGAAGCCGCCAGGAGATCAGCCATACCCGCCAATGCATCGGCAGGCGACAATGTCCGGACCCCGCGCTGAGCCAGTCGCGCACGAGCCTCCTCGTCGGCCATGCCCGCCGACCAGGGACCGAAATTAACGCTGATCCCCGAGATGCCCTGTTCGCGCAGCCGCCAGGCCAGCCCGTCGAGGAAGGCGTTAGCCGCGCCATAGGCGGTCTGACCGAACCCACCCCATACTGAAGCGATCGAGGAGGTGCTAAGGAAGAAGTCCAGCTGCAGGCCTGAGGTGTCCAAGGCTGCTTCACTCAAATGCCACGCACCCCAAACCTTTCCGGCGAACACTCGATCCACTTCGGCGTCGTCCAGGGTGCGCAGCGGGGTGGTACCGATCTCGCCTGCGGCATGGACGATGCCGGCCACCGGCGGTAGTTCGGCCTGCACAGTGGCCAACAGGCGCGCGACGTCGTGCGCATTGGCGACATCGGCCGCGATGACCCGGACGTCGCAGCCGTGCTGTTCGCGTAGCGCATCGATGCGCCCTTGCGCGGCATCGCTGGGCGAGCGTCGGCTGGTCAGTACCAGATGCCGGGCGCCGTGCGCGGCCAGATATCCGGCGATCTCCAGTCCGACCGAACCCAACCCACCGGTCACCAGATACGTTGCGTCATCACGCAGTGCCAGTGGTGTTGCGATCGGCTGCCCAACCCGTCGAACCAGCAGGGGAACATAAACCGCTTGATCACGCAAGGCCAGTTGGTCTTCCCTAACGGCCGAGCCACGCGGTGCCGCCGCCACCTGGTTGATCAACCGCGACCACTCGTCGGCAGTCCCCTCAGCCAGATCCGCCAGTCCGCCCCACACTTGCGGGTGCTCCAGCGCGGCAGCACGACCGAATCCCCATAGGCAACTCTGATCCGGTGACACGGTGTCCGCGTCAGTGACTCGTTGCGCACCACGGGTTACCACCCAGATGGGTCTGCGCAGTTCAGCGGCAACCGCGGCGCGGAAGAGTCGCCGTGTTCCGCCCAGGACTCGGTGTTGCATCCGCAACAGCGACCGCATCGATGGTGCGGTGTCGGAGTCCAGGGCCGCGACATGCAGGATACGTAGCTCCGGTTCGTCTGCCACCGCAGCGCGCAACACGACCTCGAGCCGTTCCTCGTCCGCGTCGGACAGCGGCAACCCGAGGATTCGATGCTGGTGCCCATGCGTGGTCAGCACGTCGACCAAAGGCTGAACTACTTCGGCATCATCGCCAATGAGGAGCCAGGCAGATCCCTCGTCAGCTTCCGCATCTGAGAGCCCTGAGACCCCGGCAATGGATTTCTCCCAGCGGACCTCGTATCGATCGTCCGTGATGGACTGGGCTTCACGCTGTCGGTTGTGTTGCGCGGCAAGCTTTGTCAGCAAATCCACGGCCTGCTGATTGCCGCTCGCACCGTCGAGTAGCGCCGCGAGTTCCTCGATCCGCCCGTCCTCGAGAAGCCGGACGGCTTCGGTGCGGATGGCTGCGGTCTGGTTCGAGCTCTGTTTGGTGGGCCGGACCCGCTGCTCACGGAACCAATACTGGCGATGCTGGAACGGATAGGTGGGCAGGTCGAGCTTGCGCGCCGATCCTATGACAGCGCCGAAGTCGGGCAGGTGGCCTAGCACGTACGCGTCAGCAAGGGCTTCGGTGATCTGGCGGTGGTCGGCGGTGTTTCGACGCAACGACGCGATCGCCCGCGGTGCAGTGGCCGGGTCAGGCCATGCCCGTAGGGCTGCGGCGGTCAGCACCGGTTGCGGGCCCACCTCCAGCAACACTTTGCAACTCAGATCGGCAAGGGTGCGCACGCTCTTGGCAAATTCCACCGGTTGGCGCGCGTGGCGACGCCAATAGGAGCCATCGAGTTTCACGCTCCTGCCGAGCGCGGCGCCGGTGCGGTTGCATACCAAAATCCGTTGTGGCGGGCTGAAATTGAACCGGTTCGCATACGACTCGAACTCGTCGAGGATCGGATCCAGGAGTGCCGAGTGGAACGCGTGGCTGGTGTCTAGCCAGTCACATCGGACACCATCGGCTGTCAACCCGGCCACCGCCTGGTCCAGGTCCCGCGCAGGGCCCGACAGTACGGTATTGGCACCGTTGTAGGCGGCCACCGACAGACTGGGGAACTCGTCGGTGAGGCTCTCGACGCGCTCGGCGGCGGTGAACACCGCGACCATCCGACCGTCCGCAGGCAAACTGCCGAACAGGCGGCCGCGCTCAGCCATCAGCAGCGCTCCGTCCTCGAGGCTGAACACGCCCGCGACGCAGGCCGCCGAATACTGGCCGACGCTGTGGCCCAACACCACGTCGGGTTCGAAGCCCCATGACTGCCAGAGGCGGGCCAGGCCCATCTCCACCGCGA
>NZ_JBKQOI010000113.1:0-10744 GCF_052145595.1 Mycobacterium sp.
CCGGCCCAAACTGGCGGACTGGGTGACGCTCGCGATGGTGATCGCGGTCAGCGGCGCAGCGGTGTGGCTCGAGACGATCTTGCACGCCACCCACTAGGCCTTCTCGGCGGCGTAAAAGACCGTGCGCTCGAGCGCTAGTCGCGTAGCTTGAGCAGGTGGCCGACATTCACCGCACTCGCACCATCGCGGCCCGGGTCGGCGAGATCTGGGATGTCCTTGCGGACTTCGGCTCGATCAGTGCATGGGCCGACAACGTCGACCACTCGTGCATTCTGTTCTCCGGTACCGATGGGGGACTCCTCGGTACCGCCCGACGAGTCCAAGTCAAACGCGACACCCTCGTCGAGCGCATCACCGAGTTCGACCCGCCGCACGCCCTCGCCTATGACATCGAAGGCCTGCCCAGCCGCGTTCGCGTGGTCAGCAACCGCTGGACACTCGCGGCAACCGCCGCCGGCTCGGCCCAAGCGACCCTGGTGACCCTGACCAGCACGGTCGAAATCGGTTCTCGCCCAAGCCAGAAGCTGGCCGAACGCGTCCTGTGCCGCTTTCTTGCACGGCAGTCCGACGTGATGCTCGCCGGGCTCGCGAACCGATTGGAGAATGCCCGTGTCTGATCGCCCCGGCCTCCGCCCCGATGTCATCGTCATTGTTACCGACGAGGAACGCGCGGTTCCGCCGTACGAAGCTCCTGACGTGCTCGCATGGCGCGACCGAACGCTGACCGGCCGCAAGTGGTTCGATGATCACGGCGTCAGTTTCGAGCGGCACTACACCGGCTCGTTGGCCTGCGTGCCCAGCCGCCCAACGATTTTCACTGGGCACTACCCCGACCTGCACGGGGTCACCCAGACCGACGGCATCGGAAAGACGGCCGACGATTCCCGCATGCGTTGGCTCCGTCCGGGAGAGGTGCCGACGCTGGGTAACTGGTTCCGCGCGGCCGGATATGACACTCACTACGACGGCAAGTGGCACATTTCGCACGCCGACCTCATCGACGCGGCCACCGGACGCCCGTTGGCCACCAACGACGACGACGGTGTCGTCGACTTTGCCGCGGTGCGGCGCTATTTGGAGGTAGATCCGCTGGGGCCGTTCGGTTTCTCCGGATGGGTGGGCCCTGAGCCGCACGGGGCGCTCTTGGCCAACGCGGGCGTCCGCCGGGACTCCCTGATCGCGGGCCGGGTCGTCGCCTGGCTCACCGACCGCTACGCCCGCCGTCGCGCCGGCGAACCGGCGGCGCTGCGTCCGTTCCTCCTGGTGGCCAGCTTCGTCAACCCCCACGACATCGTGCTGTTCCCCTCCTGGTCGCGCCGAAGCCCGGTGAAGCCGTCACCGCTGGATCCCCCGCCGGTACCCCCGTCTCCCACCGCGGACGAGGACCTGTCGACCAAGCCGGCCGCGCAAATCGCATTCCGCGAGGCCTACTACTCCGGCTACGGCCCGGCGCCCGTGGTCAACCGAACCTACGACCGTGACGCCCAGCGCTATCGCGACCTCTACTACCGCCTGCACGCCGAGGTGGACAGGCCGATCGACCGCGTCAGACGGGCGGTCACCGAGGGCGGGTCGGCCAACGCGGTACTGGTCCGCACGGCCGACCACGGGGATCTCCTGGGCGCCCACGGCGGACTGCATCAGAAATGGTTCAACCTCTATGACGAGGCAACCCGCGTTCCCTTCGTGATCGCCCGTATCGGCGAGCGCCCGACCAAGTCCCGGGTCGTCACCGCACCCACCTCGCACGTCGACCTGGTCCCGACACTGCTGGGAGCGGCCGGCCTGGACGCCGCTGCGATCGCTGCGACGCTGGCCGAGTCGTTCTCGGAAGTTCACGAACTGCCGGGCTGCAACCTCATGCCGATCGTCGACGGTGCGCCGGCCGACGATACGCGAGCCGTTTACCTCATGACCCGTGACAACATGCTCGAGGGCGACTCCGGCGCCTCGGGCCTGGCGCGCCGTCTGAAACGGACCGTCAATCCGCCTGCGCCACTGCGCATTAGGGTGCCCGCGCACACCGCCTCCAATTTCGAGGGATTGGTCGTCCGCGTCGACGACGTTCCCGGAGGCGCCAGGCACCTGTGGAAGCTGGTGCGCACCTTCGACGATCCGGCGACCTGGACCGAACCCGGCGTGCGTCACCTGGCGGCCAACGGGCTGGGCGGAGAGGCCTACCGGACGTCTCCGCTCGACGACCAGTGGGAGCTGTACGACCTCACTGCCGACCCGATCGAAGCCGACAACCGCTGGACCGATCCGGACCTGCACGACCTGCGTCAGCATCTGCGGATGCGGCTGAAACACGCCCGGGCCGTTTCCGTCCCCGAACGAAACCAGGCGTGGCCCTATGCATCTCGCAGACCGCCGACGGCAGCAAGGCCACGGTCGTGGGGGCTGACGCGGCTGGTTAGGGCCGCATTCGGCCGCTAATCACATGGGCCACCTGAGTACCATCCGTCGGCCACTACACGAACCGCGAATCTGATATCGCATGTGATATCACATTCGAAAGTCGACCCATGCTAGGGAGCGCGACGCCGTGCCGGCCTCAGGTCCGCATCCGTTCGATGAGGTTCGACAGCACGACGATGCTTTCGCTGCGTTCGATATGTGCGCTGGACCGGATTCGCTCGAGGGCCGCCTCCAGGTGCCGCATGTCGCGGGCCAGAACGTGCAGGATCGCATCCGACGTGCCGGTCACCGTCGCCGCGCTGACCACCTCGGGCATGTCCACCCACGCCGCGCGCAGCTGATCGGGCGCGATCGTGCCGTGGCAGTACACCTGCACATAGGCCTCCGTGTTCCAGCCCAGCGCATTGCGGTCGACGACGGTAGTGAAGCTCTTGATCACCCCGGTGTCCAGCATCCGGTCGACGCGACGCTTCACCGCCGGTGCGGACAGGTTCACCGCCTGTCCGATTTCGGCGAAGGTGGCCCGCGCGTTCTCGGTCAGCTCGGCGAGGATTCGCTCGTCGGTGCCATCGAGTCGATCCATCGCCCTCCCTAAGTCGTGCGCAACAAATCGCTGTAGTGGGAATCCTAGCGCAATAAATCGAGCCTAGACACGCAAGTATCGTCGTTTGCTTGTTCGGTAGGTCCAAAATATCGTTGATTTATGACGGATTTCTACGCCGCCGCACCCGCCCCCCCGGCATGGCCAGGGGCGGAGTCCACCAGGCTCGGCCGCACGTCCCGGACTCGCCGGTACGCGATGACCCCGCCGACCTTCTTCGCTGTCGAGTACGCGATCAATCCCTGGATGGACGTCACCACACCCGTCGACGTCGACGTCGCCCAGGCGCAGTGGGACGCTTTGCGCCAGACGTACCTACGGCTGGGTCACCACGTGGACTTGATCGAGCCCGTGCCCGGGCTTCCGGACATGGTGTACGCCGCCAACGGTGGGTTCATCGCGAACGACATTGCCATCGTCGCCAAGTTTCGATTCGCCGAGCGGGCCGGCGAGTCGCGGGCCTACTCCAGGTGGATGTCGTCGCTCGGCTACCGGCCTGTGTCCACGCGTCACGTCAACGAGGGACAGGGCGATTTGCTGAAGGTCGGCGAAATGGTGTTGGCGGGCTACGGCTTTCGCACCGACCGGCGCGCGCACTCCGAAATCTCCGCAGCGCTGGGCGTGCCCGTCGTCTCGCTGGAGCTGGTGGACCCGCGCTTTTATCACCTCGACACCGCGCTGGCCGTTCTCGACGACCATACGATTGCGTTCTACCCGCCCGCGTTCAGCGCGGCGGCGGCCGACCAGCTGCGTGCGCTGTTCCCCGACGCCATCGTGGTCGCAAGCGCCGACGCTTATGTGCTCGGTCTCAACGTCGTGTCCGACGGCCGCAGTGTTGTACTTCCCTCTGCCGCAACTAGTTTCGCTACCCAGCTGCGTGACGCCGGCTTCGAGCCGGTCGGCGTGGATCTGTCCGAGCTGCTCAAGGGCGGCGGTTCCGTCAAGTGCTGCACATTGGAGGTATTCCCATGACGATTCTCGACGCCCCGGGTGAAAGGATCGCCGCGAACGGAACCGGAACCGCGATCGGACTGGTCGAAAGATATGCGGCGCACAACTATTCGCCCCTGCCCGTGGTGGCGGCAAGTGCCGAGGGTGCGTGGATCACCGATGTCGATGGCCGGCGCTACCTGGATTGTCTGGCCGCCTACTCGGCGGTCAACTTCGGCCATCGCAACCCCGAGATCACCGCGACCGCCCACGCGCAACTCGACACCGTCACGCTGGTGAGCCGCGCATTCCATTCCGACAATCTCGGGCCGTTCTGCGCCGCGCTCGCCCAGTTGTGCGGCAAGGACATGGTGCTGCCGATGAACTCGGGCGCTGAAGCCGTGGAGAGCGGTCTCAAGGTCGCCCGCAAATGGGGCGCCGACGTCAAGGGCGTTCCGGCGGGCCGGGCGAAGATCATCGTGGCCGACAACAACTTCCACGGCCGCACGATCAGCATCGTCAGCTTCTCATCGGATCCGACGGCGCGGGACGGCTTCGGGCCGTTCACCCCGGGTTTCCGCTCGGTGCCGTTCGGCGACGCCGCGGCGCTGGCCCGGGCGATCGACGACGATACGGTGGCGGTGCTGCTGGAGCCGATCCAGGGCGAGGCGGGCATCATCGTCCCGCCCGACGACTACCTGCCGACCGTCCGCGCGCTGTGCAGCGAGCACAACGTGCTGTTGATCGCCGACGAGATCCAGTCGGGGCTGGCTCGGACCGGCTACACGTTCGCCTGCGACCGCTGGGGTGTCGTGCCGGATGTCTACCTGCTTGGCAAGGCCCTCGGCGGTGGCGTGGTTCCGCTGTCGGCGGTGGTCGCGGACCGCGAGATCCTCGGCGTGCTGCATCCGGGCGAACACGGCTCGACCTTCGGCGGCAACCCGTTGGCCGCAGCGATCGGCACCACGGTGGTTTCGATGCTCGCGCGGGGGGAATTCCAGGCCCGCTCGGCCGAATTGGGCGCGCACCTGCACAAGCGCCTCCGACGGCTGATCGGCCACGGCGTCGTCGGGGTTCGCGGCCTCGGACTGTGGGCCGGGGTCGACATCGAACCCACGCTGGCCACCGGCAAGGAGATAAGCCTGCGGTTGGCCGACCGCGGCGTCCTGGTCAAGGACACCCACGCTTCGACGCTGCGGTTCGCGCCGCCGCTGGTGATCACCGAGCAGGAGATCGACTGGGCGGTGAACCAATTCGCCACCGCATTGAGCGAGGCCTGATAATCAGCTGATCCAGCAACAGGAGGCGGAATTGCCAGCCCCTTCGATCAGCCTGACAGAGCAGATGCTGCGGCGCCGCCCGGTAGTCGGCGCCCCCGTCGCATCCGGGGCCGCAGACCACCTCAAGCGCAGTATCGGCACGTTCCAGCTGACGATGTTCGGGGTCGGTTCGACGGTCGGTACCGGCATCTTCTTCGTGCTGTCTCAGGCGGTGCCGGAGGCCGGTCCGAGCGTCATCGTCTCGTTCCTCATCGCCGGCTTCGCGGCTGGACTCTCCGCTATCTGCTATGCCGAATTGGCCTCTGCCGTGCCGGTTTCGGGTTCGTCCTACTCATATGCGTACGCCACCCTGGGTGAGGCCGTTGCGATGGGCGTGGCGGCCTGCCTGCTGCTGGAATACGGAGTGTCTACCGCCGCCGTCGCCGTGGGGTGGAGTGGCTACCTCAACAAGCTGCTGAACAATTTATTCGGATTCCAGATGCCGCACGCGTTGTCGGCGGCGCCATGGGACACCGAGCCGGGCTATGTGAATCTGCCGGCGGTCGTCCTGATCGGACTGTGCGCGGTGCTGCTGATCCGCGGCACCAGCGAGTCGGCCGTGGTCAACGCGATCATGGTGCTGATCAAGCTGGGCGTGCTGGGCATGTTCGTGATCATCGCGCTCACCGCCTACGACGCCGGCCACTTCAAGGACTTCGCCCCATTCGGCGTCGCCGGCATCGGCTCGGCGGCGGGCACGATCTTCTTCTCGTTCATCGGGCTTGACGCGGTGTCGACCGCGGGCGACGAGGTGACGGACCCGCAGAAGACGATGCCGCGTGCACTGATCGCGGCCCTGGTGATCGTCACCGGCGTCTACGTGCTCGTCGCGCTCGCCGCGCTTGGCACCCAGCCCTGGCAGAACTTCGGTGAGCAGCAAGAGGCCGGGCTGGCCACCATCCTCGACAATGTCACGCACAGCATGTGGGCCAGCACAATTCTGGCCGCCGGCGCGGTGATCTCGATCTTCAGCGTCACGCTGGTCACCCTGTACGGCCAGACCCGCATCCTATTTGCCATGGGACGTGACGGGCTGCTGCCGTCGCGGTTGGCGCAGGTGAATCAGCGCACGATGACCCCGGTGACGAACACAGTGATCGTCGCGATCGCCGCGTCGCTGCTGGCCGCCTTAATACCCCTGCAGAAGCTGGCGGACATGGTTTCCATCGGCACGCTGACCGCGTTCATCGTCGTATCCGTCGGGGTGATCATTCTGCGGGTGCGCGAGCCCGACCTGCCGCGCGCGTTCAAGGTGCCGGGTTATCCCGTAACACCCGTCCTTTCGGTGCTGGCCTGCGGATATATCCTCGTCAGCTTGCACTGGTACACCTGGATCGCATTCAGCGGATGGGTCTCGCTGGCGTTGATCTTCTACCTGGTATGGGGTCGCCACCACAGCGCTCTCAACGGTGACGCCGATGGCCTCATCCCGACCCCTGAAGCCCCGGTAGCGCAGGAAGGCGAAATGTTCGACCGTCCCCCGAAGGAAATGCGGTGACCGTCGTCGTCGGCTACCGCGCCGACGAGGTCGGTCTGTCGGGATTGCACCTGGCCGTCCGCGCCGCGCGCACGCTCGGTACGTCGCTCACGGTGGCGACTATCGTGCCCAAGCCGTGGCTGACACCGTCGCTCGCTCGTGTCGACGCCGAGTACGAGCACTGGGCGGACCATCTGGCCGCGGACTCGGCGAAGAAGGCCGCGGATTTCCTCAGCAATTTGGCCGACGGGATCGAGGTCACCTACCTCCATCGCGCGCACCGGTCCGTGTCGGCCGGGCTGATCGAGGTCGTCGAGGAGGTCGGCGGCGAGGTTCTGGTGCTGGGGTCGTTGCCCAGCGGTGGGCGCGGCCAGGTAGTGATCGGCACGACCGCCGACTGGCTATTGCACGCATCGCCAGTACCGGTGGCGATCAGCCCCCGCGAATATCGTTCCGGCACGGGCAGATTGACACGGCTCACCTGCGCCTACTCGGCCACGCCAGACTCGATCGACGTGGTGAGGCGCTGTGTCGAGACCGCCGAGCGATTCGGGCTGCCGCTGCGGGTGCTTACCTTCGCGGTCCGCGGTAAGACGATGTATCCGCCAGAGGTGGGGCTAGACGTCGAGGATGAGGTCCTGCAGGCTTGGGCCGTGCAAGCACGAGAAATCCTGGGCAATCTCAAGGACGATGGGATAGTCGGCGAAGACGTTGTGCTGGAAGTGGTTACCGGCCAAGGCTGGGACGAGGCGCTTGGCAAGACGGACTGGGAGGCCGGCGAGATCCTCGCAGTGGGCACCCGGCCGCGTGGCGAAATCCGCAGGGTGTTCCTCGGTTCCCGCAGCGCCAAGATAATCCGCGAGAGCCCGGTGCCGGTGCTGGTGCTGCCCGGCTAACGCCGATCAGCGCTGCGCGGCGGCGCTGGCCGCCGCCTGGGCGCGTTTCAGGGTTGCCGCGACATCGCCTCGGCCCAGGAACATTTCGTCGAAATAGCTTTGCAGGGCCGTGTTCCCGGCGGCGAAGCCGGCGCCGCCCGGGGCTGGGATGCGCGGGCCGTCCAACACGGAGAAGAAGGGTTTGACGTCGATGCCCTCGGCGGCCCAATAGTCGAAGTAGACCCGCTGAGCTGACAGCACCGCGGGGATGGCCGCGCCGCGCCGGCCCAGATATGCATTGCCTTCACTGCTGCCCATCCACGCCAAGACCTGCCGCACCGCGTCCGGATGTTTGGTCGCCGAATTGCCCACCGCGGCAATGCCATTGGTGACGCTCACCCGGCCCACCGGACCCGCTGGCATCATTGCGACACCCCAGCGGAAGCGCGCGTCGCGGGCCACCGGCTCCAGGTTGTAGGTGCCGGACTGGAAGAGCGCCATCCTGCCCGCCAGAAACTGGTTTCGGGAGAAGTCGCCGTTGTCGTTGGTGTCCGAGGCGGGCGGCGCGACGTGGTCGTCGTTGATCAGACCGACCAGATAGCGGAAGGCCGCCACCGCCGCGGGATTGTCGAAGGCGAACTCGTCGCCGCGCTGGAACACGCCGCCCGCCGAGCCGATGTAGTTCAGATAGATGCCCTGGGGGTCGTTGGCCGCGTTGTATCCCCATTGGCGGACCCGGGCGGCGTCGAAACGTGGTGTCCCTGCTGCATTTCCATTGGCATCGACGGTCAGCCGGGCCAGCAGGGGGCGCAACGTGTCGTCGGCATTGGGGCTCCACCGCAGGCTGTCGAGCTGATCAGGATCAACACCGGCGCCCCCGACCAGGTCTGCGTTGTAGTACAGCGCGATCCCGGCATCGGTGAGTTGCGGCACACCCCACAGCGCACCGCCGCGGGTGAACTGGTCGACCACCGCCGGCTCCCAGTCCGAGGCGGCACCCGGGCCGAGAATCTTGCCGATGTTCAGCAACCGGCCGCCGTCGGCATAAGCGGCAAGGTATGCATTCGACAGCCAGAAGATGTCGTCGGCGCTGCCGCCGGCGACGTCGGTGCGCAACGTGTCGAAGTAGGTCGAATACGCAACGATGTTGGTGCGTACCTCGATATTGGGATGCGCGCGGGTGAACGCGTCGAACGACTGCCGATACGCCGCGGAGATCTGGTCGGCCCAGAGCCGCACCCGTACGACGATCTTTCCGCCGTGAGGTTCGCCGGAGTAGTCCAACAGCACCGCGGTGGCCGCCAACAGCACGGCGACGAGCGCCAGCGCCGCGACGACCAGGGTGGAAAAGCGCGGCCGTGTCATGGTTTGCGCCCAGCGTGCCGTGGGGGCCGTAATTCTCTGAGAATGACAGCCGTAACCGCGATCTCGGCGTCGAACGGACTCACTTGAGCCCCGAGACGACGATCGAAGCGACGATGTGGCGTTGGAAGATCACGAACAGCGCGATCAGCGGCACGATCGCGACGGTCGTCGCCGCCATCACCAACGTCCACTGGGAGTTGAACCGCGACTGCAAATCGGCTGTGGCCACCGTGAGCACCCGCCACTTGTGTCCGCTGGTGATCACCAACGGCCACATGAAGTTGTTCCATTGCGAGACCACCGTGATCAGCGTCAGGGCGGCCAGGACCGGACGGCTGGACGGAATGATCACGTGCGCGATCACGTCCAGGGTGTTGGCGCCGTCCAGGCGCGCGGCGTTGATCAGGTCGTTCGGGATGATGCGAAAGTGCTCGCGCAGCAGGAAAATCGCGTACGGCGAGCCGAACATGAACGGCAGCACCAACGCCCAGAAGGTGTTCCGCAGACCCAGCTGGGCCATCATCAGATACAGCGGCACCACCGTCACCGTCCCCGGCACCATCAGCGTCGCGATGTAGACCCAGAACAGCGCATCGCGTCCCGGAAACTGTAAGCGAGCGAACGCGTATCCGGCCAGCACCGAAAAGGTCAGCTGGCCCACCAGAATCACCGCCGTCATCAAGGCGGTCACCGCCGCCGCGCGGCCGAACCCGGCGCCGCCCAGATCGGCGTAGTTGGCCAGCGTGGGTGGCCGCGGCAACTGCAGCGGCGTACCCGTGACGAACTGGTGCGATGACGTGAACGACGTGAGCAAGCCAAGTCCGAACGGCGCCAACGTGATAAGCGCGCCCAGCACCAGCCCGACGTAGATCACAGCATTGGAAAGGCGGCTAGACGAGGTCATAGCTGATCCGCCGGCGGAAGTACAAATGCTGGACAATGGTGACGCCGATCAGGATGAAGAACAGCACCACCGCCATCACCGACGCCCGCCCGATCGCCGCCGAGCCGAACGCCTCGGCGTAGATGCGGTGGGCCACCAGATCGGTGCTGCCGGCCGGTCCGCCACCAGTCAGCGCGTAGACCATGTCGAAAACCTGCGCCGTGCTGACGATCCCGGTCACCAGGACGAAGAACATCGTCGGTCGCAGCAACGGCAGGGTGATGCGGCGCAACCGCTGCCAGGCGGTGGCGCCATCGGTGCGCGCGGCGGCGTGAATGTCGTCGGGGATGGCCAGCAGGCCCGCCAGGAATGACAGCGAGACATATCCGACGTTGGTCCAGACGACGACGGCCGAAACCAGCGGCAGCGCGAAGCTGGGATCGGAGAGCCAACCGATGGTGTGTCCAAGGACGGCGCTGACGGCGCCGTCGGTGGGAGCCAAAATCCAGCGCCACAGCACCGCGATCGCCAGCGGGGCGCAGATCCACGGCAGCACGTACACGGTGCGAAACAGCCCGGTGCCGGGAAGCTGGCGCGCCAGCATCGACGCGGCCAGCAGCCCCAGCACCGTCTGCGCGGGGACGACGATCGCCACGAAGACGGCCGTGACAATCAGCGAGTTGGCGAAGCCGGAGTCGCTCAGCACCGACCGCCAGTTGGCCAGCCCCACATAGCGCAGCGGACCCAGCAGGTCCCACCGATACAGGCTGAGCCAGATCACGACCAAGATGGGCAGCAGCAAGAAGGCGACCACACCGAACAGGCTGGGCGCCAGCAGGGCGTAGCCCAGCGCGCCGGTTCGAGGTCGTTTCCTCG
>NZ_JBKQOI010000114.1:0-4335 GCF_052145595.1 Mycobacterium sp.
GCCGAGCATGGGGAGCGGGGCCGCGAAGAAGCGTCGCTGCCACCACAACAGCATCATCTCGACCGCTGTCACCAGGCTGAGGATGACGATCCACTCCAGCCGCACCAGCCACCACGCCGCCGTTCCCTCGAGCGGTTGCGGTATCAGCCCTGCCGGGTAGGCCACGATCGCGACGATCACCACCGGCACCATGTGCCACAGGTAAAGGGCCATCACGTTGGCGTTGGCCGTGGACAGCACGCGCTGCACGAGGCCGGCGCGCAGTACCCGATTGAGTGCCGGTGCGATCGCCATCGCCAGCCCGGCCTGCACGCAGGCGTACGCCAGCATTGCCACCGAGGGCGGTGTCGTGTTCTCTATCGGCTGGCCGGGAACGCCGATCATGCTGACCGGATAGGGCCCCACCCGGATCAGCAGCGCCAGCGCGACCGCCGACCCGGCGGCGAGCAGCATGGGTCGGTGGCCGGCTAACAGCCCGCCGTGCCAAGCGATTCCGAGCTGGTAGAGCAGCCCCCAGCACAGCAGGTAGTTCAGCCAGCCGACGCCGGGCACGTGGCCCGCGAGCGAGACGAAGTCGACCACCACGACCCCCACCGCCAACACCGCCGGAACCAAAAGGCCCCAACGGCGTTGTGCGGCAATCGCAATGGGTGTCAGCGACACCACCACTATGTAGACGGCGAGGAACCACAGGTGCATGGCCACCGCCCAACCCGCGTACTCGAGCACGGAACCGGATATGCCGCGGGCCTGCAGGACCACGACGATGACCGACACCAGCGCGACGTAGACGGCAGTGGGTCCCATTACCCGGGCCAGTCGATGCCGGATCCAGACCTGACGCGTGAAGCCGTCGGCGTCGCTTCGGCGCGTCCACGAAATTGCGCCGGCGTAGCCGGCCACCAGGAAAAACACCGGAACCGCCTGGAAAATCCAGGTCAGCCACTGCGTCCACGGCAGGTCGAGGAGAGGATTTTCCCGGCCGAACTGCCCATCGTGATAGGTCACGGAACCGGCCAGCCAATGGCCCAGCACGATGAGGACGACGCCCGACACGCGGTAGAAGTCCACCGCCAGATTGCGGACCGGACGCGCGGTCGGTGCGTCGTCCATCAGATCGCGGCAAGGTCGATGCGTTGCACTCGCGCAACGGTACCCGTCCCGTGCCCGCGAAGCGGCTCGGCGCACGGTGACTTCATAATGGCTTCCGTGAAGCACGCTCACCTTGCCGACCTCGAGGTCGGCCGCCTCGGTCTGGGCGCGATGGGGATGTCCGTCGCCTATGCCGGCGCGGGCGGCGACGACGCCGAATCCATCCGCACGATTCACCGCGCCATCGACCTCGGCGTCACGCTGATCGACACCGCCGAGATTTACGGGCCCTACGTCAACGAGGAGCTCGTTGCCCGCGCCCTGCGGGGCCGACGAGACCAGGTGGTGCTGGCAACCAAGTTCGGCCTGATCTCCCACACCGGGCGTGACGGCCTCGACAGTAGCCCCGCCAATATCCGTATCGCCGTGGACGGTTCGCTGCAAAGGCTGGCGACCGACCACATCGACCTCTACTACCAGCACCGCCTCGACCGCGGCACCCCGATCGAAGAGACGGTCGGAGCGCTGGCCGAGCTGGTCGCTGCGGGGAAGATCCGGCACCTCGGTCTGTCCGAAGTCGGCGTGAACACGATTCGACGCGCCCACGCCGTGCACCCCATCACCGCGGTGCAATCCGAATACTCGCTATGGACCCGCGACCCCGAAGACGGGGTGCTAGAAGCGCTGCGTGAACTTGGAATCGGGTTCGTCGCCTACTCGCCACTGGGTCGCGGGTTTCTCGCCGGCGCAATCCGCTCCACCGAGGAGCTTCCCGACGGCGACTACCGCAAGACCAACCCCCGATTCTTCGACGAAAACTTCCAGCACAACCTCAACAGCGCAGACGAACTGCGTGACATTGCCGCCGACGTCGGCGCCACACCCGCTCAGGTCGCATTGGCCTGGCTGCTGGCGAAAGGTTCCGACATCGTGCCGATTCCGGGAACCAAACGGGTCACGCGCCTCGAGGAGAACGTCGCCGCCGACGGCGTCGAACTCACGCCCGACCAACTGGCCAGACTCGACCGGCTCACCCCGCCGGTCGGGGGCCATCACGCCGAAGCGCAAATGGGATGGATCGACCGCTGATGGGTGCCGAAAAGAAGCTGGTGATCGGGGCCAGCGGCTTCCTGGGATCACACGTCACACGGCAGCTGGTCGCCGGTGGTGCCGACGTGCGAGTCATGTTGCGCCGCACCAGTTCCACCAAGGGGATCGACGACCTCGATGTCGAGCGCTGCTACGGGGATGTGTTCGATGACGCGGCTTTGCGGGTGGCGATGACGGGCTGCGACGTCGTCTACTACTGCGTCGTCGATGCCCGGATGTGGCTGCGTGACCCGGCGCCGCTGTTCCGGACGAACGTCGAAGGGCTGCGGCACGTTCTTGACGCCGCCGTGGACGCCAACCTGAAGAAGTTCGTGTTCACCAGCACCGCCGGCACTTTGGCGATCAGCGACGGCCGGGTGGTGACCGAAGACGATCCGCACAACTGGGATCAGGGTGGCGCGTACATCGAGGCCCGGGTGGCTGCCGAAAACATGCTCATGTCGTACGTGCGTGACAAAGGGCTGCCCGCGGTCGCCATGTGCATATCCACCACCTATGGCCCCGGCGATTGGGCGCCGACCCCACATGGCTCCCTGCTCGCCCTGGTCGCCACCGGTCGCTTCCCGTTCTATTTCGGCTACTCGTCCGAAGTGGTGGGCATCGAAGATGCCGCCAGGGCAATGCTTCTCGCTGCGGAGCGCGGACGAAACGGCGAACGCTACATCATCTCCGACCGCTACATGAGCGTTCGGGAGCTGCATGAGATCGCCGCCACCGCCGTTGGCAGACGGCCACCGCGCATCGGCATCCCCATGTCGGTGCTTCGCGCCGGTGCCCGCGTCAACGACCTGATGGCGCGCCTGCTGCGCCGCGACCTCCCATTCGCCTACGTCGGAATGCGCATGGCCGAACTGATGTCCCCGCTCGACCACAGCAAGGCTCAACGCGAACTCGGATGGAAACCCGAACCCGTCGAAGACTCGATCCGCAAGGCCGCCGTCTTCTTCGCATCGCGAAGCTAGTCGGCGGCAGCCAATGCACCGGACCCGTATTTCTTCACGATCAGCGTCCACGGGTCGGCGTAGGGACCTCGTCCCTCGATGCGGCGCTGCAGTTTCAGCGCGGTACGCAGGATTGGTCGCAGTATCGGGCCCAGGGCCCGCAACACGGTGCGCCTGTGGCCCTGGGATTGCGCAATCCAGGCCTGGGTCTGGTGCCAGTCGTGCTGTTGGAAGTCAAGCAGCGCCTGCGATTCGGTGGTGTCGAACCAGCCGGTGAAACTCCAACCGCGGTCGTCGTCGGGGTTGCCCGGCAGACTCGCCGAGGGGCCCAGCCGACCGAGGCCGACGGCGGTCATCAATTCGTCCTCGAAGTCGCGCTGCAGTAGCACATATGACTCGTTACCGCCGATGAGCAGCACCTTGCCCGCGATTGTGGCTTCGCGATCGACGCCGTTGGCGAATGCCAGCGCCACGTCACGCACGTCTACCATGTGTATGCGGTTGTCGCTCGGCATCGAGCGCATCAAAACCAGGTGGTCACCGTTGAAGCTGGACTGAGTGTCCGGTGAGATGACCCCGCCGAGCCGGAAGAACGCGTACGGCAAACCGCTCGCGTGGATCGCCGCCTCGGCCAGCACCTTGTCCTGTCCGTACTGATCGATGGGGTTAACCGGGGTGTCCGGCGTTATGCGCTCCGGATAGCGGTATGGATTGCGCGAACCGTACACCGCGGCGCTGGATGCCATCAGGAACAGCGGTCTACGGGGCAGTGCCGTGGCCGCCGCCAAGAGATTCTCGGTACCACCCACGTTGATTCTTCTGGCCAGCCCGGGATTGCGATACGACAGTGGTGAAAGGATGGCGGCGAGGTGAATGATCGCTTCGGGCCGATATGTCGCGATTAGATCGTGCACCACATCGGAATCAAGCAGATCACTGTAGGCCGCAATCAGCGTTCCCCGGTGCGCACCGGCGGACCGTTCTTTTTCGGCGGCAACGTTTGCGTCAGTACGCAGGTCCATCGCAATGACGGTTCGTCCCCGGTCGAGCAGGATCTGTGCGCATCGCTTGCCGACCTGCCCGAAGGCGCCGGTGACCAGAATGGTGGCAGCAGTCATGGGTGCGTCACCGCTCCATCAGCCGGCTGGCGAGCGTGGCAGCCGCCCTCCGGATACGGTCGGAGATGTAGAGC
>NZ_JBKQOI010000115.1:0-2879 GCF_052145595.1 Mycobacterium sp.
CGGTGCTGCTGGAGATGGGGCTGATCGCCCGGCTGCTGGAGCGACTCGGCGATCACGCAGTCGAGGTCGCCCGCCAAATCGAGGCTCTTGAGCGCCCTGGACACACGCCAAGTCAGCCCGCACCCGCGGAATGAACCAGCGAACGGAAACCGACGAGGCATTCCGGCCAGAGCCAACACTCCCAGCCGCCTAATTGCTGTCCTGTTCGCGCGAGGGCGGCGCTGTTCGTGTGAAGATCGCGACCGAAGCTGGGTTGTTCGGGTGAACGATTCGCGCCGCTGGCGGGATTTGCTCGGGCTGCTTGGCGTTGAGTGTCATCGAGCACGATTCTGCCCGCCTACAAATTGTCGTCGGAATCGATGCCAAAGACTCGATCTCGGCGCAGTATGAAGACAATGAGCGAGTTCATGCAGAACACCGACGCTTTCCTCTGGGCGATGGAAACCGATCCCGTTTTGCGGTCGACCATCGTCACGATCTCGCTATTGGACAGCACCCCGGATTGGGGCGAATTGGTTGAGCGGTTCGACAGGCTCAGCCGACGACTGCCGACCTTCCGCCAGCGGATAGTGTCCTCGCCTCGGCCGGCCCCGCCCCGCTGGGAGGACTTCCCGGAATTCGATCTCGGCTTCCACATGCGTCGGGTGACCGCGCCGCAGCCGGGGACTCTCGACGCGGTACTGGAGATGGGCCGGCTGGCCGCGATGTCGGACTTCGACCGGGCCAGACCGCTGTGGGAGATCACCCTGATCGACGGACTTGCAGACGGCGGCACCGCACTGATGACCAAGATGCATCACTCCCTGGCCGACGGCATCGGCGGCGTCCAGATCGCGATGACGCTATTCGACGTCACCGCCCAGCGGCGCGGCGCACTGCCCGTCGTGCCCCCACCACGGATGCCGTCGCCGCTGGACGGACTGCGCGACACACTCCGCTACGACGCCGGGCTGCTCGCCAATGCGGCAACGGCTTCGGTTACGGGAATTCCCAGTCTGGTGCGAAGCACCATGCGGCGGCCGGTGCAGACAGCCACCTCCGCGGCGGCGGTCGCGTCGTCGGTCTACCGCATCATGCGGCCGATCACCAAGTCCGGCTCTTCGCTCATGAAAGACCGCACGACGGTCCGTCGCCTCGGGATCCATGAGGTGTCGAGGCCGCGGCTGCGCGACGCCGGACACGCGGGCGGGGGTTCGCTGAACGATGCGTTCCTCGCGGGCGTGACCGGGGCGCTGCGCCGCTACCACGAAAAGCACAGCGTCGCGGTCGGGGACTTTCATGTGGGGATGCCGATCAGTCTCCGCACCGAAGGCGACGCGATTGCCGGAAACCGGGTCACGATGATGCGGTTCGACGTGCCGGTCGGCCTCGCCGACCCGGCGCGACGAATCGAAGAGATCCATCACCGGGCCACGAGGCAACGCGACGAGCGCTCGCTGCCTTACATGCAATTGATCGCCGGTGCGTTGAACCTGTTGCCGCGCTGGTACATCGGAGCGGTGTTGCGCCGCGTCGATTTCGTGGCCAGCGACGTGCCCGGCATCCCGATCCCTGTGCGTCTCGGCGGAGCCGCGCTGCGGATGGCGTACGGTTTCGGCCCGACGATCGGTTCGGCGGTGAATGTCACGCTGCTCACCTACGTCGACACGTGTGCGCTGGGAATTTGCGTCGACGCGGGCGCGATTCCGGACTTCGACGTGTTCCACGACTGCCTCGTCGACGGGTTCGACGAGGTGCTGGCGCTCGCAGACTAGGCGGTCACCGGCAAGACGTCGATGGCTCCGTCCGGCCAGGCACCTGCCCAGGTGGCGGAAACTACGCCGGCTGGCCGCTCGCGCACCGCTTCGACACGGGCGGTTCGTCGGTCAGTGCCTGCCCGCGCTCTTGCGACCCGCACCCTCGCGGCGCGTGCGCCGGGGAGCCGTCGCCGCGCGTCGGGCTTGGCCCACTCAAAGGGACGAAAGTCGTTGCTGTGGCCCCTGGTCCGTGCGAAAATCGAAGCTGCTTTGCAGGTCTAGGCGCTCTGAGTTCGTAGGGGGGCGTGGTGCAGACACGAGAGATCAGGTCGGTCGCCGACCTTGGCGGCGAGGCCGTGGGCGTACTGACGACGCTGGTACGAGACATGCACGCGGGTATCGCAAGCCGCGTCTTCGGCGCGATAGGACCGGCGGCGAAGCCCACCCAAATCATCCACGACGCGGTGGCCCGCACTATCTATGGCGGTGTGGACGGCGGGATTCGGGGGACAACCCGGGTAGCCGGCGTGCTGGCATCGAAGGCGTGGGGCCGCGACGGGGACGAGTCGCTCGAATCCCAACCCACCATCGCCGCAGCCATCGCCGCGATCAACGGGCTGTACGGGGATCAGCTGACGGCACACCGCAACGGATTCGCGCTGAGCATGCAGATCCGGCACCACGGGACGGCCGTCCCGCTCACCGCCGACGGGGTGGCGGCGGCGTTCCCGACAGCCACCGGTCACCTTGCCGTATTCGTTCACGGGTTGTTTCTCACCGAACGCTCGTGGTGGCGCACGCCGCGCACCGGCGAGGATCTGCGGAGCTACGGGCAGCGACTGCATCACGAGCACGGGTTCACCCCCATCTACCTGCGCTACAACACCGGGCTGCACATCTCTCACAACGGACAAACGCTGGCCGACATGCTGCACCGGCTCGAGGCGCTGTGGCCGGTTCCCATCCACGAGATCGTGCTGGTGGGCCACTCGATGGGCGGCCTGGTGACGCGCAGTGCCTGCTACTACGGCGAGCAGCAGCAGCACCGCTGGACCGAAGCGGTGCGCCACGTGATCTGCCTGGGCTCCCCACACCTGGGAACACACCTGGAAAAAGGGGTGCACATCGCGTCCTGGGCGCTGG
>NZ_JBKQOI010000116.1:0-23076 GCF_052145595.1 Mycobacterium sp.
GCATAACACGCTGCCCCACGGTGGGGTCAGCGCGGCCAAGCTCAATGCGTTCGCCGCCGAGCCGGTGGAAACGGGGAGCAGATCGACGTCGCAATCAAAGATCTCGCTGAAGCGGCGTCGTGCGCTCAAAGTCCAACTGTCGGTGCCATAGGGCGGCGCCTGCCCGGAGGCTGCCGCCGCAAGAGCTGCGATGATCTCGGGTGCGCCGCCGGCGGTGTTGTCGCTGGTGAAGCAGCGATATGGCGTCATGGCGATCGTATTCAGCCCCCGGCCGCCCGCGCACGTCACTGTCGTCATTCGCTCGTTATCCCGGCCTGTCGTGGTTCTCAAAAGGGGCTCGCGGGGCCTGACCGGGCCTGCAGTTGGTCAGCCAATGCGAGTACTTCCTCACCTAGCCTGTAGGCCTGATCCACGGTTAGGTGTTGGACACCGTTGACGTCGATGATGATCCGGTGCTCGCGCTCGCGCGGGACGCCGTGGATGCCGATCCAGACGGGGCCGATGTAACGTCCCCGCTGCAATCCTTGGCATGCGGTCATATGCCCTCCTTCCTTTTGAGGGCCACGCGGGAGCTCGGTCCGTTCACTCCCGCGTGTCGAGGGCCAGGCGGGAGCCCGGTCCGTTCACTCCCGCGTGGCCAGGGGCAACGCCTGAGTGCGATCATACCGATGATACGCCTGAACTAGCCATTGACATACTAAACACTCGGTATTGACGATATACCGGACTTCTAGTCTGGTAAAAGCATCCATGTACCTGGCATGTCGCGGGACGAACAAGCGATGTATGGGCCAGCTCAGTTGGCTGGTGGTCATGGTTCGCGCCTCCTTGTGTGAGGGGGAAACCAGTCGTGGCATCAACCCGACAATCCCGTCGCGCAAGTCGGGCCGCACCGAAAGCAACGCCTGGGACGCTCCGACGAGCGCGGACGCAATGTTGCCGGACAGCAGGGCGGGCGCCAGTTTGGCACGCAGCGCCGACGTTTGGTGCGGGCCGCGGGTCAGTCTGCCTATGCGCCGATGTCGGCCATCGGCGATGATGGAGTGACCGTCTACGCGCCGTTGGGGCCTGACGGGTGCATGTCGTGATGGACGAACGCTGAGGTATCGATGGCGATCGGGGACGCGCGCCGGTTGCGGCTGCTAATCGACAACATTCCCGCCATAGTCAGCTATTGGGATCGCGAGCTGTGCAACGTGGTCGTCAACCAGGCCTTCATCGAGTTTTTCGGGAAGACACCCGCCGAGATCCACGGCCGCCACCTCCGTGAGGTTCTCGGAGAGAGTCTGTACGAGCTCAGCCGCGCTCACATTGAAGGGGTCCTCGCCGGTGAGAAGCAGGTGTTCAGGCCCACACTCACCGATCGGCAAGGCAGCACCCGATACGACGAGACGATCTACATCCCTGACATCGTCGAGGGTGAGGTAAGAGGCTTTTATGTTTATGTTCAGGTCACGGATGTGACGGCACGCGTTGAGGCCGAACACGCTCGTGACGACGTCGTGCGGCTGTTCCAGATCAGTATGGACAATGCGCCTGTTGGTCAAGCGATCGTGGACATGTCCATACATGCGCTGTACGTCAATCCGGCGTTGTGCGCGATGTTCGGCTACACCGCCGCCGAGTTGATCGGCGTCGACCTCCGCAAATTCGTCCACCCGGCTGACGTCGGGACCGCTGCGGCTGACTTCGACGTGTTGAAGAATGGTTCGCACTCACACATCACCTCGGAACTCCGGCTTGTCCGGCGCGATGGAACAACGGTCTGGGTGCAACGCAACGCGGTGATGGTGCCGGGCGCGCACGGCTCCGACGACATAATCATTGGGCAGTTCGTGGATATCAGCGCACGCAAGCGGGCCGAAGCTGAACTCGCGCGGCGTGCAGTGACGGACGCGCTCACAGGACTGGGCAATAGACAGGCGTTCTTCGACTGTGTCCAAAACCGGCGGGACGCTGAGCCCGCAGGTTCGGTCGGCATCGTGTTCATCGACCTCGACGGGTTCAAACAGATCAACGACGCTTACGGACACGCTGTCGGTGACGCCGTCCTCATCCAGGTTGCTCAGCGCATCGCGCAGATCGTGGTTGCACCCGACTCGGTCTATCGCCTGGGCGGAGACGAATTCGTGGTCCTGTCCACTGAGGCCGAAGCACAGGAGCATGTCGCCGAGCTGGCGAACCGGCTTCGCCGTGCACTAACAGGGAGTTACGACGCCCCGGCCACACCACTTACCCTAAGCGCGTCGGTCGGCTCGACATGGGGTCCGACCAACGACATTGAGCAGCTCCTGCATGACGCGGATGCCCACATGTACCGACACAAAGCCCGGCGGCGCAGTCTGTAATCGCCGAGATCAGGACCGGATGACTTCGATGCCCCCGGGGATTCATCCGGGGCCACTTTCGTGGTCTTTGCTTTTCGTGGTCTATGTGACGATCCGGGACGCACGCGAGTGCAAACGGCACCCCGCCTATCGGGGCAGCACGGCTTCGATGGCGCTGATGACCTCCGGCGCGTCTGGTTCGGTCCGGGGCCGAAACCGATTGACCACCTCACCGTCGGGCGCGACCAGAAATTTTTCGAAGTTCCACTGAATGTCGCCTGCCTCGCCATCGGAATCGACGGCCTTGGTCAGCTCGGTGTAGAGCGGGTGGCGGTCGTCGCCGTTGACGTCGGTCTTCTCCAGCAACGGGAACGTCACCCCGTAGGTCGTCGAGCAGAACGCGTGGATCTCATCGGCCGTGCCCGGTTCCTGGCCCATGAACTGATTGCACGGGACGCCGACGACCGTCAGGCCACGGTCGCCATAGTCGTTGGCCAGCTTCTCCAATGCCGTGTACTGCGGAGTAAGTCCACACTTGGAGGCTACGTTCACGACGAGCGTTGCGCCGTCGGACAATTCAGCTAGCGTGGCCGGCTTGCCGTCGAGGGTGGTCAGGGCGATGTCTTTGAGGGTCACGCCGATGACGCTAACACTGCTCGCGTCGTTCAAGCGCCCGTCGCCGCGATGTGCTCATCCGGCGAGACGGACGACGGTTGGAGAGCATCAGACCTGGTCGGCAACCTAGCAACCTTGCATTCACCGACGCGGGGTGCAGCAATCGGTAGCTCGCCGGGTTTATAACCGGGAGGTTGCAGGTCAGCCAGCCGCCCCGGTGGCGGTGTCGATCGTCTTGTGTTACGGGTTCGAATTTGGGTCGCGTTCAACAGGTTCAGTCGATCGCAGCTAGCCGGTGTTGAGCGCGTTCCGAGTCGGTGCGTGAGGGACTGCCTCGGTCTACGCTCAAGAGGGATAGGGAAAGGTGCGCGATGCTCGCAGCGTTCGGATTCGAAGCCCTGGGCGTAGTCGTCGGAGACATGTATTTCATCGACCCGGTCCCGCTTGCCGGTCAGGAAACCCCGGAACGGGGAGTCAGACTCGAGCTCCGCCTCGTCGACCGGGCCGAGCCCCAGGGGTCGATCTACGCTGGCATCCCGATCGCCTTCACCCGCCCGGTGTGGCGGGTGGACATTTTCGGGTCTACAGAGAGCCCGGCCGGGACGCTGGACCGGGCGCATCACCACCCCCGTTTCGACGGTTGGGAACCCGGACCCCGGCACTTCGTCGCCGAGCTGTCAGCCGACCCGCTGTCCTGGCTGGCCGATCAGCTGGCCAACCCGGCCGCCGTACTGGCCCGGGCAGGTGTCGATAGTGATCTGGTCACCGAAGCCGATAAGACCGGACTTGCCGCGGCAGCCCCGGAGATTATCGCCGTAGTGAAACGGATGCTCGACGGCGTGCGGGACGGGGAATTGGCCCCGGCCCCCGCCGAGCCTGTTGCTGCCGCCCGCACCGGCTGGCTCTGATTTTGACTCGGCCGGGTTCTTCCAATCCGAAAGGATCCGGCGATGCCTGCCGGCACCGCCAACTGGCGCCGGGCGGTTGGCCCGGGTGGTCATCAGAGGAATCCCGAATGGCGTCTAGACGAGCCGGCAAATCGCGCAGACGACCCCACACCATATGACGCCGGCGCTGACGTTGTCACAACGTTGTCACAACTAGGTGCGAATCGGGGGCGTCGACCGGAGACAGCAAGAGACGGTTGGTGTTGGTCAGAAAACTTCGAGACGCATTGCGAGACAACGAAGTTCAACCGATGTCCGACTTGGGGGTCAAGTGGTCGCAGGTTCAAATCCTGTCAGCCCGACCAGTGTCATGTCTTTGGACATCGTTGACAGGTGTTCCGAGACGTGGTTTACACATTGAGACTGTTTTCGGGTGAGTTTCCGCATTTGACGCCGCGTGGTTGGTAGTCGCGGGTGAAGTCGAGGACCAGTTTGCGGATCAGTGTTCCGGTGTCGCGGTCCAGCACGCGGATGTCGAGGTCGTCAATGAGCACAGTGACTTTGGTGCCGGTGCGGTGCTTGCTCAGGCCGATGTGGTGCAGCCTGCTGTTGTGGCGGATGGTGATGACGCCGGCGGCGCCGATTCGGTCGCGGCGGATGCGGTAGTGCGGTGGGATGAGGTAGCCGGTGGGGAAGGCTATAGGGAGCACGTTCGGAGAGGACGAGTTAGTTCGCAGGTGCGCCAAAGCATCGTGACAACGTCATAGAACTCCCTCCCGACCGCAGTCCAGCCTTCCCTGCCGACGGGTCGACAACGCGCCGTCGGTCGCCACAAGCCGTATACGTCACGGCTCCGCTAGCCTCGACAGTCGTTCCATCAGTTCTTCAAAAGTTGCGATCGCAGCCGGGCCAGCGCGGCCCATTACTGCCGATTTGCTCATCTTGGCGAAAATTGTCGACCCGTCTAGGTGCTGCAAGTCCCCGATTGTGTCAGCGCGTAGGCGAGCTACACCGAAAAGTGTTTCTTCAGTCGGGAGGGCATAGAAGATCTCTTCATAGCTCATCGAGGTGACGGCATCGCGGGAGCAGCCGAGTATCCCTGCGAATGCCCTATTAGCGAAGAGGACGGCCCCGTCGTCTGCTAGGGCTATGGCAGCAACCGGGAATAGCTCAAGCATCGGTAAAGCAGGCGTTTGGCGTGGTTCGACCGTTGGGGAATCGCTCGCTCGCCAAGAATCGCAGCTCTCCGACATTCGTTAACCCATTTGCACATACGCTGTTTCGCCAACGTATGCAGCGGTCTCAGAGTCGGCGCGGAGCACCGAAAAAGCCGGTCGACTGCGGCCCGGTGGTTCGCAGGTGGGACAGCATTCCCCGTTGCCCACCATGGTTGTCAAACGGCGTATAAACCAGGCAGAGATCACGCTGCCGATGCTGCTTCTGGGAGATCTGCCCCGTCAGCAGTTCCAAAGGGAGCACCTCTTTTCGGCACCGCGCTGCGAAGGGGTCGCTCGGCTCGGCTGCTGTTGTCGAGCTTTCCGCGGAAACGACGAAGTTCATCTTCGGGCGGGTCGGGGCGACACGCGTCCGGGCAGGATGAGGACGGCGGCGATCAGGAAGCACAGCGCACCGACGAAGGTACCCATGTTGGCCGCCAGGGCGTCTTCAGTGACGCCTGTCCTCGTGATGAAGGCGCCGACTGCCGAGGAGGCGAAGGCGATCGAGCCGATCATGTTGGTCCACGCCGCCAGCCATGCGCGTGATTTCAGTGCAACGAGCCCGACGGTGAGCGTTACTGCCACAACACCCAGTGCCCCGCTGATCAGAAATGCGACCGAACCCGTCGCGTCCGGCCACCACACGAAGTGTCGGCGGGCAGGTATTCGATGCGCCCACAACGCAGCGCCGGTGCTGACGTTGAAGCGCAGGGTGCCCACGAACTGCGTTGCCGCCGAAAGCCATTCAGCCCTTATGGAGGGCGTTTGCCGCGACCAACACATCGACGGTCTGCTGAGCATTAGCTGGATCAGTGCAGCGCTAGTAAAAAACCAAGAGCCGATGAAGCACAGCAGATTGGTGGCGCCCGCCCCGGCGACCATGGCGAACGCCGGAGCCGTACCGATCGCGAACAAGGACGAGCCGATCGCGAATAACCAGCACTGGCGCCGCAAGACCTCAGTTTTCGGGGTGTCAATAACCTACGAATCCTACGAAGCCCTTCGCCACTGAGTTGCAGAATTCGTTCGAGCACCGAAGTGAACTTAGGTGGCTCGCCCGTCCGCGGAGTCCATGGTGCGGGCGCTCGGGCGGCTTATGTTGGAACGGTGGACGTCTACGCCAGGAATAACATCAAGATCGTGTTGCCAGAATTCGGATCTTGAAGCATGTCACCCTCTCGGATCTCCGACAGCGGCACCTGTTCTGTTGCATGTTCCGAACTCATTTACTCTCCCGGATCGTCGTGATAGGTCGGCCGGCTACACCCTCTCCGGGGAACGTGCCGGCGATCACCTTGACGATTCTCCCGCCAACGGCAGTGTTCAATCACGGATTTACCGGCGGCTGCTGAACCGAGGCGCGATGACAGCCGCTCTGACCCATGAACAGCCGGCCTGCGCCCTTGCTGGCGGCGTTGCGCTCGTCAAATCCCTTCAACTAGTGAAAGGTGGAGGGATGACGTTGCCGCCCAAACTCCCGGGCACTTCCGCAGCTGTCCGAATCCCGTCTGGCTAAATGTGGCGATCCACGAGCAGCTCCTCGCCGCTGTCGACGGCCGGCGCGGGGTAGAGGCCGCCGACCGTCTGTGCGAGGCCTGTGTGATTATCCTCGACGTTGACGAAGCGGCGATTTCGCTCGTCTTCGACGGCGCGAACAGCGGAACACTGGGATCCAGCGGCGCCGCCGCACGCATGTACGACGAACTGCAGTTCACCCTCGGCGAGGGACCGTGCCTGGACTCTGTCACGCGGCGGATTCCGATTCTGGTCGTCGACCTCGCCGATCCTGGTGAGGCTAGGTGGCCGGCGTATGGGCCCGCCATGCTGGCCCACCAGATCAGAGGCGTCTACGCGATACCCGTAGTGGTGGCCGGTGAATATATTGGCGCCCTCGACCTCTTCCGCGCGCGGCCGGGCGAACTGCTGGGCGAGGACTTGGCCGGCGCGGTCGCCGCCGCGGAGCTCGCCGGCGTCCCGCTTCTAGACCTAATGGTCGGGGACCTGCAGGCCGCCGTCGCCGACCCCAACAGCAATGCCTGGGCCGAACTCAGCACGCTGAGCCGCGCGGAGGTCAGCCAAGCCACCGGCATGCTCGTCGCCCAGCTGGAGATTGAGCCGGCCGAGGCCTTGGTCCGGCTGCGCGGTCACGCTTATGCCACCGGCCGCAGCGCCACCGACGTCGCCCGCGACATCCTCGACCTTCGCTTGAAGTTTGAGGCCGACTGATGCCCGCTTGGCAGACGGGAAAGTCCTGGAAGGAGGGCAACGTGACTGACACCCCTCGTGAAACCCGCGTGCTGGATGCCGTCGTCTCGCTCGTCGATAGCCTGCTCGATGACTGTGACGTGGTCGAACTACTGACGGAGCTGACCGAGCGGTGCGCTGAGCTGCTCAACATCGAGGCCGCGGCATTTCTGCTCGCCGACCCGCTGCAGCAGCTCCGCGTGCTGGCCGCGACGTCGGAGCAGGCCCGCGAACTCGAACTTTTCCAGTTACAAGCCGACGAGGGCCCATGCGTGGACTGCTACGTCACCGGACAACCCATCTCGGTCGCCGATGTCCAAGAGACAATAGGGCGGTGGCCGCGGTTCGTTCCGGCTGCGGTCGAGGCCGGCTTCGCGTCGGTGCACGCCGTCCCGATGCGGGCCGCCGGCATCGTGTTGGGCGCGCTCGGCTTGTTCGGCACCCGCTCCGGCGAGCTCAACGAAGCCGATCTGCTCGTCGGGCAGACCCTGACACACATCGCATGCGTCGCGATCCTCCAGGAACATCCGCCCACACCCTCCACCGTTATGCCGCAGCTACGCACCGCGCTGACCAACCGCGTCATCGTCGAACAGGCCAAGGGCTTACTCCGGCAAATGCTGGATGTGTCCTTGGAGGAGGCGTTCAATCTGTTGCGGACCTACGCGCGGGCCAACGGCGAACACCTAACTGACGTCGCCCGCAGGCTGATGACCGATCGGTATTCCCGCCCGATGCTGGTGGGGGAGTTGGCCGAACTGATGGCCGCGCCACCGCGATAACGGATTCAGCGACGCCGTGCACTGGCCCGCCGCACGGCATCCTCGACCAGCCGCTCGGCGACGGCATACAGCTTGACGTTCTCGGTCTGGCTGATATGGGCAAGCCGTTCGAAGGCCTCATCCGCGGTGCCACCCGATCGGCTGCGGAGGATGCCGATCGCCTGATCGATCACCGATCGGCTGTCCAACGCACGCTGCAATCGCGTTGTCCGTTCATGCGCGTTCGCCAGCAACTGCGCGTTGTACACCGACACCGCGGCGGGCCTGGCGAACTGGGACCCCAACTGCACGGCGTGCTCGGCGAACGCGTCGCGGCTTTTTGCGTAGGCATTGATCGAGCCGATCACCTGGTCGCCGACGATCAACGGCAGCGCTAGTGCGGAGTGCATACGCATCCGCGCCACCCGGCCGCCAAAGTGCGGCCAACGGCGGTCACTGCCCAACGATCCGCTCACTGTGGGTCGTTGCGACTGCATACAGGTGATGCATGGCCCCTCGTTCATTTCGTCGTACTGAACCGTGTCGATCTCGTGGACAAGGACGGCTGTCGCCGCCCGGGTCTGGACGCTGGATACGCCGTGCTGCGGATCGATCAATGCGACGCCCGCGCCGTCGGCGCCCGGAATCGCCTGGGCCGCGAACTCCGCCACGTCCCGAAGAAGGTCGATCACCCCTTGAGCGCCGGCTACAATTCCGGCCACGCCGCGGAGCCCCGCGTACAGTTCGGCCTCGTCTGCCTCCCGTTGGGTAGGGGAGAGATCGGGCGGCGGGTTGCGACCGGGCTGGGCGTCGAAGTCGGCCAACATCCCTCCTCCCGTGCACCCTCAAGACCGATAAATCTACTCTCCGTCGCATCCCGAAAAGTCAGCCGATGAGCGCCAACGTATGGGCGCGCCGCAGCTTCCCCGACGGTGTCTTGGGGATCATTCCCGGCTCGAGCACAACCACGTTGCGGGGCCGGACATCGACCTCGGCAACCACCTCGTGGGCCACCTGATGCTCGATGCGGCGCACCTCGGCCGGGTTCTGCCAGGTGTTGGACTCCACGGCGACGGCGAACGTCTCCCGCGCGTGTCCGGCGTTCAGTCGCACCGCGACGGCAGAGCCCGGACGGACCCCGGAAACGCGCGCGGCGGCACGCTCGACGTCGGTCGGGTAGATGTTGCGGCCGGCCATGATGATCACATCCTTGACTCGGCCGCAGACTACGACGTGGCCGGTCTCGGTTAGGTAGCCCAGGTCGCCGGTGTCATACCAACCTTCGTCGTCTTGAGCCGATACGAAACCGGCCATCGTTTCATAGCCCAGCGTCACTGGTTCGCCGCGCACCTGGATGACGCCGACGCCCCGGGCGGGCAGGAGGTTGCCATCTTCGTCGACGACGCGCGCCTGAAGCCCCTTCAGCAGACGGCCAAGCGTGGCCAGTCGCCGGGTTTTGCCCTTGGTCGCAGGGACAGCTCGGTGCAGTACGGCGAGCAGGTCGGCGTCGACCTCATCGACCAATAGGCCTGCGCCGCACTCAGAAAACGACACCGCCACGGTCGTCTCGGCCATACCGTAAGCCGGCAGGATCGCCTCCGGACGTAACCCGAACGGCCTGCCGGCTTCGCAGAGGTCTTCGACGTCGGCGGGTTCGACCTGTTCGGCCCCCGACAGCGCCCAACGCAGCGTGGACAGGTCGAACTGGCCGGGCTGGGCCAGCTTGCGAAGGCGCCTGGCGAACAGTTTGTAAGCGAAGTTCGGCGCCGCGGTCATCGTGCCCTTGTACTTGTCGATGAGCTTGGCCCACAGCAGGGTGTCGCGGAGGAAGTCCATCGGGGTGACCTTGACCAGCTCGGCGCCGAAAAGCATCGGCACGGTCAAGAAGCCGGTCATGCCCATGTCGTGGAACAGCGGCAGCCAGCTCACGATCACGTCGGTATCGAGGTTGACGTTTGCGCCGATGAACATCGCCTCGGCGTTGGACACGACGTTGCGGTGTGTGATCCGTACGGCCTTGGGCGACCCCGTGGACCCCGATGTCAACTGCAGCAGCGCGACGTCGTCGTCATCGGTCTCGACCGGATCGATCGGGCGGCTGTCGAGTAGCTGGTGGATTATCAGCACGCGCATACCCAGCTGGGACAGCAACGGGGCCGCGGCCATGAACGGGTCGGAGATGACAACCGCTTTGGCGCCGATCATCTTAATCACGGCGGTGGTTTCCTCGGCCCAGCGCTGAAGATCGGTGCGCGGAGTGGGCTGGTGGAGCATGGTGAGGCTGGCTCCGCGCATCCAGACGCCCTGCCCGGCCGGCGCGATCTCGGCTGGGGCGCCGGCTAGCACTGGGACGGCATCACCGCGGCCGACGCCGGCGGTGGCCAATCCACCCGCGATCCGACGGGCCCGCTCGTGCACCTCACCCCAGGTATGCCGGACGGGGGAATTCGGCTCCCCGGTGACCAAACCCTTCGAACTGGACTGGGCGGTGCCATACATCGTTTCGGTGAATCTGCTCAAAGACCATTCCTTTGGCTCCGGCGCCACGGCGCCCCGGTTGGCCTCCGACCGCGAGTCGGGGCGTTCAACGGCGAACGCGCATGCACGAGTGAAGCGTTGAATGCGTCGGTATAGGGCCGCGAAGCTCGGACCGATACTGCGGGCGAGCCAATACTGCTGGTGCCGCTGCGGAACAACTGCCGCCCGCCGCGGGAATTAGGGTGACGATGACTGCGGCGCGCGAGCTTGCCCCTTTCAACCACGCCCCAAATGGTCTGTCATTCGGGTCGAAGCGAGGTGCCGAGCACTTTAGACGCACTCACTATACATACTTACGGGTAATCAAGCACCGAGGCGCGCCGATGTCGCCGACGGGTGCGGCGATCACTCCTGAAGCGCTTGGCACGGGACTCCGTGAGTGGCACTCCGACAGCACTGTAAATGTCGGCTTATCCGGCGGGGCAGACACGTTACGGTAGGGACCTCTTACAGATCGCCGCCGTGACGTTTCCGGGAGGCTGTGGAGTCAACCGTGATAAACGATAGCGCAGGGGCGCTCACATTCGGGAATCGCTCAATGCCGTCGACGTACGAGCACGCCGCTACGATCGGTGCCAGCGCGTCGTAGACCATCCCAATCGAGGAGGTTTCCGCGACACGCGCGCCGTTCCAATGTGTTCCGCCGCGGGCCACATAATTCTCTGCAACTCGCTGTCGTTATATCTCAAGCTGCGCCGATAATCGGTTTTTGCCGAATGATGACGCGAAGTCGATAATGGCGCCGACGTCGACGGTGGCCAACTCCAGCCGGTCCTTCTCCAGCCCCTTTGTCTTGTCTCGCTGGAACGAGTTACGGCCATGCACCTGGTCGTAGCGCGAGATCATGATGTTGTCGAAGTGAAATCGCTTCTGCAGAGCACGAATCTGGTTGCAGTGCAACATGATAACGAATATAGCGTCCTCACGTTGTCATAATAGCTTTCTCAAGCGAATTGGCTAAAGCCAAATAGATTCAGACATCGACATTGGATACGCCGGAGCAGCCGCATCCGCCGCTAGGGACTTGGCGCCGCCGATGTGACTAACGGGGCCGGCGCGCCATCCGGCTGGACTATCCGGCCCGGGTGGCTGAACCGGGCGGCGCGCCGCTGAATGCGGTGCACGCGGCACCGGGTGCGGTGCGGCTCGCCGCCGAGTTGCATCGGCTCGGCGTAGAACACCGTCTTCATCAGCTCCACCAGAACCGGGTAGACGATCGTGAACAGGACCAGCGCGGTGAAGAACTGCCAGGGCAGTGTGGTGAACCCCAGTGGGTGTGCCAGCGGTGACACCGTGAGCGCAACGCCCACGGCGACGACCGCTAAGGCGGCCAGTGTCAAAAGGAGACCGGGACTGCTGCGGAAGAACGGCACTTTTCGGGGTGCGGATCGCGAAGATGATCAGGGTCTGGGTGGCAAGGGATTCCACGAACCACCCGGTGCGGAACTCCACCGGGCCGGCGTGCAGCACCCCGATCATCAACCCGAACGTCAGGAAGTCGAAGAGTGAGCTGATGGGACCGAACGTGAACATGAACCGGCGGATGAACGCGATGTTCCAATGTGAAGGTGCCACGCCCAGCGCCTGCTCACTCACCGGTCGGGCCAGAAGTGCGGGAGTGGTGACGAATTACGTTCTGGTTCATACCTCACCACTTTGCCAGCTTCGTGTCGCAATGATTCCAGGACTAGCCGACGCTCAGCTCTGGCGACCGCATGGCATGCCGTGTCTGATCCCCCCGGACGGTACCTACGATGCCGTCGCTGCCGGGCGGGCGTCCATGCGGCAGCGGACGATGTGTTCAACCAGGATTGGGACGAACGCCTGGATCGGTGCGTTGACGAACTGCCGAGCGGCCTCCTCGCACCACCGCGTGATCTCGGTGGCGCGCTGGGGGTCGCCGCGCCCCTCGTGACGAGCCAACCGGGCTGCCACGTCGATCAGGGATCGGGCAGCGGCCCGCTCGGCCTCGCTGGTCACAGCGATACCACCGCCGGCGCGTTTCGATGCCGCGTCCAGTTCTTCTCGGGCGACCTGTTCACTGGCGTCGGGCGCGATGACGCGCAGTGTGATGCGACGACCGTCGCGACCGATCAGGATCACACTGGCCGGCTCCTCGGAGGTGAAGCCCTGCAAATGGACTGTCTGGCCGGCGATCTGGACTTGCGGCGGCGTCTCCGTCCACGCGTTGAGGTGGTAGCCCACCACGGTGACCTGACCCAGCCGATCGGACAACGCCGCAACCAGGGCGGGCAACTCGATAGCTAACCGCATTGATCGCGGCCACCACGCCCCGTCCACGTACGCCGAGGCAAGCGAGTTAGGCGTGAGCTGCAACCGCGGCGCGCTGTCGGCCTCGACCACCCCCGGGCTGACTCGCCGATCGTCATTCATCAGACTGGGGTCCCTTCCAGCCGGCGAGGTCCTCTATGGGCTTTGCCCGACCCGAAACCAAGTGGGTGACTGACGCTCGAAGCGAACACCGACCTCAAACCGCACGCTACCCGGGCGAGGTAACCGCAGCGGGGGCGCGCAGTGAACAACGGGGGACGGGGCCACACGGCGAAGAAGAGAGTGCGGTTTTCGAGGTCCCCAACGAATGGAATACGCACGACTCGAATCTGGCACACAGTTGGGCTTGCAGCATGTGTACTTCGCCAAGCCTTGGGTTGCTAGTCGACGTTGGCGGAGCCGAATGCGCTGTGAACCTGTGAGCCCCGACCCGGAAATCAATGCCGACCCACCCGATGCCCAGACGGGCTCAGCGGCGACGCATCCAACCGAGCCGCACGCCAATGGTGCGGCCCGGTCGAACTGGTTGCGCGCCGATATATTAGGCGCCAACGACGGGATCGTATCGGTGGCCGGCCTCGACGTCGGTGTGGCCGCAGTGACCACTGACCGCGGGCCCATCCTCGCGTAGCGACTCGCGGGCGCACCCGAGGTTCTGCAGCCGCAGCGGCCGATCGGGCCGACGGCCCGAGGAACAGAAGTGCCAGGAGAAAGAATCCCAACCACGACGGCAGAGTAGTTACTTTGCTAACAATGTTGGTAAATGTTGTAAGCCCACATTGTGGACAACTCCTCCTTCCTCCTCGGCCGGGTCGTAACCCCTTCCGAGTTCACCGTCGAGCCGGTGGCCGCGCCGACGGGTCGGTGTTCGAACTCTGGGTCGCGGTCTCGGTTCACAAACTCCGCTTCGCGCTGGGACCTGTGAAGTTCACGGCGCGCGTCGCGGGCGCGGCCAGCGGTGCGCTGTGCACCGGCCAACAACACGCACAGACCCAGCATCGCCAGCGCGCCGATCACGATCCCGAAGAGGAACAAAGTGCCGGTCGACCCGGTGACGTGATAGCCCAACACCGAGAAGTTCTCGCTCAACGGGTGAGCCGGTCGCACAGCACATCGTTGTGACCCGCCTCCAGTTGCGTGACCCGATCCGCCAGCCCGAGGGTCGGGTCGGCACCGGCCGTGCACTCACGCGGCATTGTTGGGCAACGCTGGGTGTCACGGTCGGTCCCTTCACTAGCACCCTGCAGACAGATTTGCCTGTCGTCGACGACGATCAGGGTCCGACTTCGCGGCCGCGGCCCGGTGGTGTGTGATGGTCGCCTCACCGCTCAACCACATGTATCGGGGTGAAACGTCAGAACATCGCGAAGTGGCCGCCGCGGCGTCATGGGGGGTTGTTCGCCAAGGACATGGGCTTCGCCGACGCGGATCAGAAGTTGCGGCATAGCTGCGCGACCGGTCAAGGTGCCGATGAGGTTGCGGCTGGACCATAGCTCCGTGAGATGGGTCAGTGTGCATGTCGCCATCCCGGCCAACGTGCACTCCAACAACACGGCGGACAACGCTTCGCCGCACCGGAAGGCGTCATCGCGGGTGTCCTCGTCGGTGGACAGAACCAGCACTGTGGACTGGTCTTGTCCAATGCCGGCAGGCCGCTCGTTGTGAGCGCTAACCGGGAACGTACGTCCGACGTCGACCCGATCACTTTCGGCAGCCGACAGCAGTGAACTGCGGGGAACCCCATCAGAATTTTCGAAATGACCTGTCCACCAGTATAATTCAGTATGATACGAAGAATCGTACAGTCGCAGCGATTCGGTAAGTTGTGACGCCCTCGCCAATTCCGGACGCAGCTCGTTGGCTATCACGTCGAGGTGAACTGTTCTCGTATCGACGGCGTCGCGCAGCACAGGTTCCAAGGACTCCCAGTTCCTCGGTGCGGCGAAGGGAAGCCGATCGGTGCGGCGGTGCAGGATGGCGTCGGCCCTGCGGCGGTAGCCATCGGTGACGAGGCTCATTGGGCTGAAATCGAGTGACGCGAGATGATCGGGGTTATTCGGGTCGGGAAACCTCGCGACGTTGGCAATCCACCCGGCTGCCGCCATCGCGACGCGTAGATGGTCGAGCACGGCGCCGCAGCTGATGTAGGCCTCCCGCCCCGACTTGTCGGTGGAAGGCAGAATGCGGCTGCGATCGATGTACAGGTGCAGTCCCGGACCCTCGGCGACCCAGCGCCAGGGCTGGCTGTTGTGCAAGGACGGTGCCCGGCATGCCAACTGCACCGCGGCCCTGAGTATGTCGTTATCCACCAACGTGTCCGGCATGATCAACCTCCCGTTCCTGGTCCTCGAGTGCGAGCGCTAGTGGGCCGTCGCCGGCCGCCGACTCCCTGGTGAGTACCCCTGCGGGGCGCCGTTGTCGGGGTGATGGTGGTCCCGGCGGTGCCCGCGAGCAGTGCCTGCGCGTCGGCCAGGGCGCCGATGGTGGCCGGGTGCCCGGTCGCGGTGACGAACCGGCGGCAGGCCTCGATCTTGGGCCCCATCGATCCGGCCGGAAATCCCATGCTGCCCAGGTTATCTGGATCCAGGGTCCTCAGTGGTGTGGCCTCCGGTGTGCCGTAATGCTCCATGACTGCGGACACGTCGGTGAGCACCAGCAAATGCTGGGCTCCGAGGACGATGCCCAGCAACGATGCGACGTAGTCCTTGTCCACGACCGCGTCGACACCGCTCAGCTGGCCGGCGGTATTCTCGGTCACTGCCGCGCCGCCACCGCCGCCGCAGATGACCACCGAACCGGCGTCCAGGAGCCCGGTGATGGAATCCTGGTCGACGATGCGGAGCGGTTCGGGTGAGGCCACTACGCGGCGCCACCGACCATTGTCGGCGGCGATGGTCCAGCCATGCCGGTGGGCCAGCAGCTGGGCCCGGTCCCGTAGGTAGAAGGGTCCGACGAACTTGGTCGGGGCAGCGAACGCCGGGTCTGCGGCGTCGACCAGCGTCTGCCTAATCAGGCCCAGGACTGGCTTTTTGACCCCGGCGTTGCGCAGTGCCTGGGCAAGCCAGTAGCCGATCATGCCCTGGGTCTGCGCGACAAGGTCATCGAGCGGGTAGGGGCGGGTCAGGGCGTGGTCGGTTTCGCTCTCCAGCGAGAGCATGCCGACCTGCGGTCCGTTACCGTGACAGATCAGCACATCGTGGTGCGCCGCCAACGGCGCGATCGCCTCGGCGGCGGTCCGCAGGTTCGCCAACTGGATGGCGGCGTCGGGCTTGTCCCCGCGCGCGAGCAGTGCGTTGCCGCCCAGGGCGATCACGATCCGCATCGACACCACGGGTCACGCACCGAACGCCCGGGTCATCACGGCTTTGATGGTGTGCAGACGACTCTCGGCCCGGTCGAACACGATTGAGGCGGGCGACTCGAAGACATAGTCGGTGACTTCGGCGCCGTCAAACTGGAACTGGTCACGCACGCGGCGCCCAAGATCAGTGCTCGCATTGTGCACCGAGGGCATGCAGTGCATGAACTTCCTGAGCAACGACCCGGGGTGCCGACGCCTCGTCAGTGTTGCCATGCTGCGAGTACCTCCGGGTTGGATGGGGCAAGAGATGCACTACCCGACTACGTTCTGACCGGTGCCACTGCGGCACCGGGCATCTGATCAGGCGCCGCCATGCGAGGCTTCTTTTCGGGGTCGAGGACGCGGTAGGCGAGAAGTTTGATGCGGTCGCTGACGAGGAACCAGATGAGGGCGTATCCCCATACCGCCGCTGCCCACGTCCAGCCGAGCGGTGTCATGAATAGCCCGTAAACGGCAATGAATGTGGCGATGGTCTGGGTGCCGAGGACGGCGATCAACAAGATGCGGGCCGGGCGGATGGACCAGAACGGGCCGCGGGTTCGGGTCAAGAAGATGGTGAGGTGCCCAGCGACGGACAGCATCAGGTACATCAGCGTCTGGACGCGCGCGTGGCCGAGGTCGAAGACCCGGTCACCCAGGTAGAACAAGCCGAACGCGGCGATCGGTCCGACCAACCCAAGGACCGTGGCGATACCGAGCACCAGGCGCATGTTCCAGGCTTCGGGCTCGTTCTTGT
Source organism: Mycobacterium sp. (assembly GCF_052145595.1). GTDB lineage: Bacteria > Actinomycetota > Actinomycetes > Mycobacteriales > Mycobacteriaceae > Mycobacterium. The sequence goes on from NZ_JBKQOI010000116.1 coordinate 16,979, forward strand.
AGTGGACGTTGTCGTAGGAGATGGACAGGATGGCGCCGTCGTTGAGCAGGGCGAGCATCACGATCATGATGGCGGTGAGTGGGTAGAAGTTGAAGACGAGGATGGCGGTAGTGATGAATAGCAGCACCCGCAGTGTTTCGGCGATGCGGTACATCGCGTAGCTGTTCATTCGCTGGAAGATCTTGCGGCTCTGTTTGATCGCGTCGATGATCACCGACAGCCCCGGGGTCAGCAGCACGATGTCGGCGGCCGCGCGGGCGGCGTCGGTGGCTCCGGATACGGCGATGCCGCAGTCCGCTTTTTTCAGCGCGGGGGCGTCGTTGACCCCGTCGCCGGTCATCCCGACAATATGGCCGCGCTTCTGCAGCACGTCGATGATGTGGTACTTGTGCTCGGGAAACACCTGGGCGAAACCGTCGGCGGTCTCGATGGACCCGGCCACCGCCGCCGATTCGTCCTTCTTCACCTCACCCAGGCCTGCGGCGTCGAGGATGTCGGTGCCCAAACCGACCTTGGCGGCGGTTTCCTTGGCGATGGCTAGCGCATCACCGGTCACCATCTTGATGGTGACTCCCATTGCCCGTGCGGTGGAGATGGTTGCTGCCGCGTCGTCACGCGGTGGATCGAATAACGGCAGGACACCAACGAACTGCCAGTCACCGTCCCCGTCGGCGCGGGCCACGCCCAAAGACCGGAAGCCCCGGGCGGCGAAATCGTTGACTGCCTTGTCAACCGCCGATGTGATCTGCGCGGCGTTGGCGGCCAGCGCGAGGATGACCTGCGGGGCTCCCTTAGTGACCCGGAACGTGGTCCCGTCGACGGCGGTGACGGTGGCCTCGGTGCGTTTGTGCACCGGGTCGAACGGTGCGAAATGGGTGATCGTGTAATCCTGCAGGACCTTGGTGTCCTCGAGGCCGCCCAGCACCGCCCGGTCGATGGGGTCGTCGTTGTCCGCGCGGGAGGCCAACGCGCCGTCGAGGATGATAGTCGCGGGGGTGACGGTGTCAATGCTGAACGGGGTGCCCAACGTCAAAGAATTCTGGGTCAGGGTGCCCGTCTTGTCCGCGCACAGCACGTCCACACCGGCGAGTTCCTCGATGGCGACCAGCCGGCTCACGATGGCCTGCTTCTTGGCCAGCAGACGCGAGCCGACGGCCATCGTCACCGACAGCACGGTCGGCATCGCCACCGGGATCGCCGCGACGGTCAAGACCAGGGCGAACTGCAGGGTGGTGAGGATCGCGTTACCACGCAGCAGGGAGGCGACGACGATGACCGCCACGAGCACGACGGCCAGGATGATCAGGTAGTTGCCGATCTTGAGCACGACGCGTTGGAAATGGCTTATGGTGTGCGTCCTGCACCAGCTCGGCGGTCTTGCCGAAGTAGGTGTCGGTGCCGGTGGCATAGACCAGGGCACCGATCTCACCTTGCCTGATGATGGACCCGGAGAACACGGCCTCACCCGCTGCACGGGTGGCGGGTAGCGACTCCCCGGTCAGCGCGGACTGATCGACCTCGATCTCGTCGCCGTCGAGCAGCCGGGCGTCGGCGGGCACAATGTCACCGAGGCGCAGCCGGATGACATCACCGGGCACCAGCTCCCGCGCCGGCGCGGTGACCGATTCGCCGTCACGTGTGACGCGGGCGTTGATCGCCAGCTTGGCTTTGAGGGCGTCAATGGCGTTGCCGGCCTGCCGTTCGGAGGTGTATCCGACCACACCGTTGGCCACCAGCAGCAGCAGGATGATGAAGAAATCCGGCCAGTGCCCGACCGCGCCGGACAGCACGACGGCGATCTCGATCATCCACGGGATCGGGCCCCAAAAGTAGCTGAGGAACTTCAGCAGCGGGTTGGTCTTGTGTTCCGCGATCTCGTTCGGCCCGTACTGCGTCAACCGCTTCGCCGCCTCGGCGCTGCTCAATCCGTCCGGCGAGTAGCCCAGCTCCTCCTCCAGCTCGGGCATGGGCGCCGATTTCAAGTCGTGGCCCGGTTCGGGTGTGCCCGCCGATTGGGGTGGCGTGACATGCGGTGTGTCAGTGGTCATGGCGTCCAGTCCGTATGCCGCACATCAGCGGCCGGTTCGAAGCGTAGGCGATCTGGGCGGTCATGCCTGAGCAGACATAAGACGCTATCGATCGGAAAGTGCTGTGCAGGAGCCGGTTTCGGTGTCCCCGGAGTGGGTGGAGTGGTCATGGTGGTCCCGAGGTGTGCGGTTGTCATCGGAACGTTCGGCACGAGCTACTGCTCAGTGAGGACAGCGGCGGACAGCTGGCCTGGGTTGGCTATCGACTGGATCTGGCATGGCGGTGAGCCGTGTTCGGTGGACGAGGCGTTCGGAATCGGTGATCAGTACGCTCTTGCCGTGCGGGCGGATCCAGCCGCGCTGGGTGAAATCGGTGAGGACTTTGTAGACCGTTTCGCGTGAGGTCCCCATCAGTTGGGCTAATTCCTTTTGCGTGAGGTCGTGGTTCACCCGCATCGCGCCGTCCTCCTGGATGCCGAACTGCTGGGCCAACCGCAGCAGCTGCTTGGCGACCCGGCCCGCGACGTCGGTGAACATGAAGTCGGACAAGTCGTGATCGGTGCGGCGCAACCGGCGGGCCAGCACCCGTAACAGTCGTTCGGCGATCTCGGGGTGATCGGCCACCCACCCCCACAGGACGTCGCGGTCCATCGACAATGCGTTCACGTCGGTGAGGGCGGTCGCGGTCGAGGTCCTCGGGGCGGGGTCGAAGATCGAGAGCTCACCGAACATTTCTGCGGGCCCCACGATCGCCAGCAGGTGACGGCGGCCGTCGGCGCAGCGACGACCGAGCTTGATCTTGCCTGAAGCGATGATGTAAAGCTGGTCACCGGGCTCGCCTTCGGTGTAGACGGTCTGCCGGCGCCGAAAGTGCACGAGATCCAGCTGGTTAGTGACCGCAGCCACGGCGAGGGGATCAACCGTCTGAAACAGTCCGGCGCGGGCCACGATCGCGTCCACCGTAGTGGCCGGAGGTTGAACGGTACCAAGGGTCGCGGCGCCTGCCGTCATGGCCACGGTCACCATGTGGTGGCCTGCGAGATATCCGCGACGTCGACGTTGGTGGGATCTGTGCCCTCATAAAGCCGGGTGGGCCGGTAGCTCATGACAACTGACACCGGTGACAGCGATGGGATCCGACGGCCACAGTGGCTTCTGCGTGTCCACGGTCGGTAACCGACCTCGATGGCGTCGCGGCGGGTACACCAATTAACCTCAGCGATCATCCGGTGCACAGAGGTGAGGTTGGCACCGTTCTTGGAGAGCGCAACGAGGACCCTGGTTTCGGGGGGGAATGTGCAAACCTGTTGTCCACCTGGGACAAACCACACCGATGCGGTTAACGCGTCGATAGTTTGCGAGTACCGGCGATCAGGGCAGTCATGCCCCACCCAGCGCGGCGCCGAACCAAGCGTGGAGACCGGACCTGGTATGGCGGTAGCTGGCTGTGGGTCAGTGCAGTGTTCATGGCGATCCGACCGGCGATTGTCGCCCGGGGTGATCGGCTGCTGTGATCGACGACAGCGGCCGACGGCTGGCTTCATCGCGAACCGGCTGACGTTTCCAGCGACATCGAAGTCACATCGCGGGCGCTTGGCCGTCTCGCTAACAACGGGATCTGTCGGCGCACGCGCGCGAGGTCGACGAAATACTGCATCGCGTCGGGCACAGAACTGGCCGTGGGAAGGATGTCGTCGTCTTGGCTGATGCGTAGCGCCCCGTCGACCGCGTGGCTAGTGACCACGGCCCACGGTAACTCGGCGCTGCTGCAGGCATCATCGACAGCGATCAATATTGAAATGCCTTGCTCAGCGAGGAAACTCACGCCGCTCATATCAAGGAGTAACGCGTTTCCCACCGGGACCAAGCGTGTGGCGTAAGCGCTGAGGCGGTCGATGTTACTAGCGTCGATGTCGCCGGTGATCGTCAGCACCATGGCCAGATGGCGACACTGAGCCCGCACCTCGACGCCGTCGCGGCCGATCGTGCGGTTGTCATCACGGGATGAAGGATCGCCTTCAGAGGTGGTTAGACCGTGCACAACAGTCATGATCGGCTCGTTTCCTGGTGGATGTGTGGCCTTTGTTACCCGGACGTCGTTGTGCTGCAGGCATTTGAGGGCGGCTGCATCTGGCGAAATTGTTCATCAGTGAGGGCATGGTGCGTGAGCAAACGGTGCGGTCCAGTTCACTTCAGTGCCGCCTCCTGGTGGTGTTGTGAGGTGGCAGTCACCGCCGATCTGTTCGGCGCGGGATGTCATCTTGACCAGTCCGCTGTGGGGCTTGTTGTCGGCGCTGATACCGCAACCGTCGTCGGTGATCGTGACGTCCAGTTCGTCGGCAACGGTCACCGCAACGGTCAATTGTGTTGCCCCAGAGTGTCGGACGGCGTAGCTGACCGCGTCTCGAATGACCGACTCGGCGTGGTCGGCCAGGTCGTCGCCGATCACGCTCATCGGTCCGGACATCCGTAGTATCGTGGCGATATCGCGGTTTTCGGTCAGGTCGGCGACCGCGGCCTGAATCTGCTGCCGAAAGCCGATCCGCTGTGTGTCGGTGACGTGCAATTCGAAGACGGTGGTGCGGATGTTCTCGATCACGGTCTGCAGGTCGGTGACCGACTGGTTCAGGCGAGCGGTGAGCTCGCTCGATCGGGACCGGGCGATGGTGGCCTGCAGATCCAAACTGACAGCGAAGATCCCCTGGATCACAAGGTCGTTCAGCTCATGCGCGATCCGCTCACGCTCGACCAGCACAGTCAGGTGACGGGCGCGTTCTAGGGCGCTGCCCAGCTCCGGTGCCTCTGCGGCGTGGTCGGCGAAGTCGCTCATGAGGTTGACATCTTCGGCTCGAAAGGGGTCTGGTCGATGTGGCGGGCAACGACCATGACACCGTGAACGATGTGCTGGGATCGCAACGGCATCGCGATCGCGGGCCGCCATCGGTTAAGGCCTCTATCCGGTGGCGGAACGCCTCGGTGATCACAGGCATGCCGGAGCGGAACACTCCGCCCGTGGTAAGCCCATCGACCGGAACCCGTTGGCCCGAGCTGTCCTGGCGGGATAAACCATCCGGACGCGGGCAGGATGTCGGTGGGGTCCGAGCAGCGCCGATCCGCGCAATCCTGCCCGAGCCAGTGCAGCGCGGAGCCGAGGGTAAACACCGGTGCGCGACGAGGAGCGGGGCTCAGTAGTGGCGGAGCGTTCATGATGTCCCCGGTATGCGGTGTCATCAAGAGTGTTCGGCGCGAGCAACTGCTCAGTGAGGGCAGCGGCGGACAGCTGGCCTCATTCCGAACTGGCTGAAGTCCTCAGCATCGCTCACGCTACACCTCGCAGCCACTATCGGCATGGTGTGTTTCGGTGATAAGCGGTACTCAGGAGATCTCGAAGTGCCGGTCGTCGTCGGTTGTTGCGACGACGTCTCGGGTGAATACCGATCACGAGACCCCCGGGCGTTGTCGGAGTGTACCCACACCACCCCGGGAATCCGCGCCGTGGCGGGATCGGCGGCAGCGGTGACGTGCCGTCGCGCAGTTGCGCCGAGGTCGAAGAAGACGTCGTAAGCGACGACACGGTCGATGCGTTCGTCGAACCCCGTGGCCCGTGGCGATAGATCCCTCTGCTCATGCCAGCTCAGCGCGTTTCAGGCGACCTCCGACCGAGCGTTTGATGGCTCGGCGTCGGATATTTGGGGTGTGATGTCGACGGGTCGTTCGAGTAGTTTGCCCTTGTGGAACACCGCGCCAGCACGAACGAGGGCGACGAGGTGGGGTGCGTTGATTGCACGCCAGCGGGTCTGGGCGGCGTCGATCAGCTTGTAGGCCATGGCAATCCCTGCCGCGCGCGAACCGGGTCTTCCCGAACCAGCGCGCCAACGCCGGTCTTGATCGACTAGCTGATTCCGTGAAGACCATCCTCTGGGAAATTGCGCCCTCCCAAGGTCATCCACAGACCTCCGATTCCGCTAACTGTCAAGCGGCGGCCCCATTCTGGGGTGTTTCGGCGGAGTGGCTGAAGGCCTTCTGAGCGTCGAAGGTTTGGCGGGTTTGTAGGCAGTGGTAGAGCTGGCC
>NZ_JBKQOI010000117.1:0-19874 GCF_052145595.1 Mycobacterium sp.
TGTCTTCGGAGCGTTCGCCAGCGGCGACCTGGCCACGCTCAGCGACCTGTTCCACGCCGACGCGACCTGGCATCTCCGCAACGACGACCGCCTCGGCGGCATCCACCGCGGCGCCGATGCGATCATCGCCTACCTGACCGAATCGGCGCTGCTCACCGCCGGCACGCTGCATGCCGAGCCGCAGTCGGTCATGGCCGACGGCGAGGGCCACGTGGCCGTGCTCGTGCGACTCACCGCCAGCCGCCCCGACGGGCGCGCGATGGACGGGCCGCAGGTCGTGCTCGTGACCGTGGACGGCGGCCGCGTGCGCGCCATCGAGCAGTTCGTCGGCGACCCGGCGGCCGTGGCCGCGTTCTGGGCCTGATCCGGTTCCCCGGGAACAGAGGAGCAAAGATCATGAGCGCCAAGCAGAACATTGAGATGGCCAGGCAGATGTACGAGGCGTTCGGCCGCGGTGATGTCCCGGCCATCCTGGACCGGGTCACCGACGACATCGACTGGTCCACCGACGCGGCCATCCCGTCCGCACCGTGGTACGGCCCCAGGCACGGCAAGGAGGGGGTGGTCAGCTTCTTTCAGGCCATCGGCACGACCGGGCCGGTCACCGAGTTCACCCCGCTGGCCTACGCCGCCGACGATGAGGGGGACGTGATGGTATTCATCCGCTAAGCATTCACGGTCACCGCGACCGGCAAACCACGTCGCGATGAACATGCACCACTACTGGAAGTTCCGCGACGGCAAGGTGTGCTACGTCCGCAGTTCCGAGGACACCGCGCAGGTCGCCGCCGCCCTGACACCCTGACCCGGGTCCAGAAGCGCCCCCGGGCCACGTCCTGGACCCCTCTCGAAGCCATCGGCTGGGCTCTCACTCCGCCAGCAGAGCCCAGCCCGCGGGCCAGCAAACCAGGACGACCCATCACAGGGCCACGATGCATCTGACGCACTCCCGATCCCTGCTCGGCCGGCATCGTCAGGGATGGGGTAGCAAACGACTCCAGAACTGACGGTTCTGTGCGACACAGCCAAGGCGAATTCGTCATCAACAAGCAACGCCTATTCGGCAGGCGTCGTCGGGACATCGCCGGTGCTGTTACGCTCGGTCATCTTCCCTCGTTGCGACCGACGCGCCCGGAGCCGCCGTTATGATCGGCCAATCTGATGTCAGCACAGCTGCTTCAATTGTGTGCCGAACTGGCATTTCTGTGCCCCTAGGTATGCCGCCGTTGCGCGTCACGTGTCGGCGATCTTTTAGTTCCCCAGTTCTGAGCGCAGATGCCGCTCAGTTGCCTAACCAGATCTGCTACCCCAGGCTTCTCCCACACGTCCTTCTAGCTCGGCTGGTGCCCGGCAAGGCCTGGCCGCCGTCGCCGATCCACAGTGCCCGGTCCACCTGGCGCAGGGTGAGACCGCATTGCCGGGCCAGCACGCGGCAGGCGGTGAGGTAGGGCAGCCAGTCGCTGAGCCGGAACACCGCCAAGCCTGGCGGCATGAGCCGTAGCCTGCGGAGCGTATCTCGGATGTTGCTAGAGGATCCAGGTATGGCCCGGATGATGAGAGTCAAGGCTTACCGCGACGACCAGTGGGCGCATCGCTACACGGGCAGGGTCGCGGCCATCAACCAGTTCGTTGACAAGCTGGGCGCGGGAAACGAGCACGACCATCCTCCGTACATCCCTCCGATCTGCGGAGGGATCGACGCACTGGCGCTGGGCGTGTCAAGGGATCCGGGTCCGATGGCTGGCGGGATCAACGGCAGCGGCTTTCTGTCGATCGAGAACGACGATCCCAGCGCCGAGCGGATGGGCCGGTTTCTCCGCGAGGCCGGCATCGATTACGGCCGGGTCGTCCCGTGGAATGCCTACCCGTGGTTCATCAACGGCAACCCGACAGCGGGACAGCTGGGCGCGGGCGTCGAGCCTCTCCGGGACCTGATCGGCCTGATCCCCCGCTTGCGCGTGGTGATTCTCCACGGGACCGCGGCGGCCAAGGGCTGGAAGCTCTTCCTGCGAGAGCATCACGACTTGGTCAAACGCCGGGGCATCGTCTGGCTGGCGACCTACCACACCAGCCGGCAGGCGCTTCAGACCCCGGACCGGGTCGAGCGGGAACTGCGTGAAGCCAGCATTCGCAACGCTTTCGCCCTGGCGGCATCTGTCATGGGGTCTCCCGCCTGGCCTCTCGTTGACCATGAACCGCGATCTCAGCAAACCGACACGAGTCATGTCCCTGGCGGGATGGGGTAACCGGCCGTCTTTGTATTCCGGCTGATCGGAGGACGGGGCCGCATAAATTGGGCGATCCTGAATAGGGGAAAGCGTTTCTTCCGCGCCAGGAGGGGAATGCGATGAGCGCAGCAGCAGCCGGAAGCGGGCTGGCGGAATGGGCGGAGGAATCGGCTCTGCGTCGCGCCGGCCGCCTGACGGCCGGAAGGCCAGTGCCGGGGCGGCTGCGGTTCGTGTTCTACGGGCGGGTGTCGACCGAGGACTGGCAGGACCCGGTCACTCCGCGGGCCCGGCAGCGCGAGCAGGCCGAGGCGCTGGCCCGCGGCCACGGGCAGATCGTTGCGGAGCTGTTCGATGTGGGGGAGTCCCGGACGGTTGCGTGGGCGCTCCGCCCGCGGGCCGCTGCCCTCGTGGCGGCGCTGGCCGACCCGGGGCGCGGGTGGGACGCGATCGTGATCGGGGAGTACGAGCGGGCGTTCTACGGCAGCCAGTACGCGGCGATGGCACCGCTGTTCGAGCATTACGGTGTGCAGCTGTGGATGCCAGAGGCCGGCGGCCGGGTCGACTACGCATCCGAGCACGATGAGAAGGCGCTGACCGTCCTGGGTCTGTCGTCCAAGCGGGAGATCACCCGGACCAGCATCCGGGTCCGCACCGCGATGGCCACCCAGACCAGGGAGCAAGGCCGGTACCTCGGCGGCCGTCCCCCGTATGGGTACCGGCTCGCCGATGCTGGGCCGCACCCGAACAAGGCGCACGCCGCGTGGGGACGGCGGGCACACAAGCTCGAACCCGAGCCGCAGACGGCACCCGTCGTGCGGTGGATCTTCGCCCAGCGCCTGGCCGGGCATTCGGTAGCGCGGATCGCGCGTGCCTTGAATGAGACGGGGGTGCCGTGCCCGTCCGCGGCCGACCCCGGTCGCAACACGCACCGGACCGGGACGAGCTGGACACTCGGCACGATCACCACGATCCTGGAGAACCCACGGTACACAGGCCGGCAGGTATGGAACCGGCAGCGCACCGACACCGAGCTGGCCGACCCCGCCAACGTGACCCTCGGGCACAAGTCCGTGCAGCGGTGGAACCTGCCCGACGGATGGGTGATCTCCCACCGGCCCGCGCACCCGGCCCTGGTCAGCGAGGACGACTTCGTCGCCGCGCAGGGCATCAACGCCTCGCGTGGTCCGGTACCGCAAGATGAGCCCGTGCTCCGCCGGTACCTGCTGGCCGGGCTGCTTGCCTGCGGGCTGTGCGGTCGGCGGATGGAATCTGCCTGGTCCAACGGCAAAGCCGCCTACCGGTGCCGGCACGGCCGTACCAGCGCGATGGCGCCCGACCCGTCCCGGCCGAAGAACACCTATATCCGCGAGGACAAGCTGCTTCCGCACCTGCCCGCCCTGCATCTGTTTCTCACCACCCCCGCCACGCGGGTCCGGCGCCGGACCCGAGCCGGAGCCGACGTAACGGGCACGGTAAGCCCAGGCGAGGTGATCGGGTACCTGCGCGAGCACGAAATCACCCTCACCTGGAACCCGGCCGCCGCTGCATTGCAGGCGCGCGTCCCCGAGACTGAAATCGTCAGCGGATCGTTCGGCGATCTGCAGCGCCTCTTCAATGAGCTCCAGCGCGGCGTCGTCGGCCAGCAGCACCTTGACGCCTATCCCTAGTCCGTAAGTGAAGGCGACAACCATGGCATGGGTCGTCGGGTCCGTCTCACGGGCCATCGCGACGGCGACGGGGAGGGCAGGCAGCACCTCTGCCAGCGGGTGGCCCAGGCCCCCTCGGGCTACCGCGCGCGTGGCGTGGGCGAACGCCAGCGGAGACCCCATGATGAAGTTGCCTTTGGTGGGGTTGCCGTCGGCCAGCTCGATGACGGCCTGTGACCAGCGCAGCACGTCGGTGTATTCGCCGGTCTCGATCTTGACCAGTGTCGGTATCCACGACAGCCCGACCGTCATGGTCGGATCGGCGATCGCCTCGACCAGGGCCATGAGTTCGGATGCCAGCGCCGACGCCTCCCGCACGCGGGCATGAACCCAGTGGTCCATCACCTGCCCGGCCATGCCCATCGCCAACGATGCCTTGTCGCCGGCGAGCGTGCTCAGTTCACGCAGCTCCTCAAAGCGCGTCAGGGCGTCTTCGGCATGGACTCGGTAGGCGGTGCCGCATAGCAGGGTGCGCGGCGCGATACGCATCGCGGTGCGTCCCGGATCGTCGGGGGGCAACGCGTCGGCGATCTCTCGCGCGCGCTCCCAACTCAGCCGCGCCGCGGCCATATCGCGGTGCGTCGACCACGCGCCGGCACGCATATGCCAGCCATACGCCAGCTGCACATCGCCGGCTGCCTCTAGATTCTCGGCGATCACCGAGGCGTTCTCCTCGACCGATCCCGGGTCGCCTGCCTCGATGGCCGCGGCCAGGCTCCGGTGCAGCTTGGCACGCTCCGATTTCAGTTGTGACTCGTAGGCCACCGCGCGGATCAACGGATGCCGGAATGCGTACTCGGCGAGCGGGGCGAACCTCACCTGATCAATCAACTCCGCCTCGACCAGCGCCTCTAGGGCCGGATCGATCTCCAGGCTGATCAACAGATCCGGGCTGAACTGTGATCCGATCACCGCCGCGGCGCTCAGCGTCTGCTTGGCCCCCGGTTCGAGGCGATCGATACGTGCGGCGATGACCGCCTGCACGGTGGCCGGCACGCTGACCTCGGCCACATCGGCGCGGCACCGGTAGCCACCACGCTCGCCCTCGAGCACACCGCGTTCGGCAAGCTCGCGCACCATCTCCTGCGCGAAAAAAGGGTTACCGGCGGTCCGTTCGGTGATCAACGCGGCCACCGCGCCCACCAACGGATCCGGGCCTACCAGCTCACCGACCAACGCCGAGATGTCCGCATCACCCAGCTGTGCCAGCGCCACCGTCTGCGCGCCGGACACCTGCGCGAGCGCCCCGTGGTAGTGCGGGCGGTAGGTGATCAGCGCCATCGACGGGGTGTGCGGAATCACCTTCAAGAACCCGGCCAGCATGGATTCGCTGACCGCGTCGATCCAGTGCGCGTCTTCGAGGATGTAGAGCACCGGCTCGGTGCGCGCCAGCGACACCGCGTTGATCAGCGCGGTCAACCGCCGCCCCCGCGCGGCCGGGTCGATGGGCGGCAGCTCGGTGTGCGGGTCACGAATGCCCAACAGGTCATCCAGCAACACCAGATCCTGCGGGTCGACCCCGTCGGGAACCTGGCCGCGCACCCGCGCCCGCGCGGCCTCACCGTCAAGATCGCTGATCCCCGCGGCCGCCCGCAGCAGCCGCGCCACCACATGAAACGAGATGTCACCGGTATGGGACTCGCAGAAGGTCGAAAACACCTCGGCACCGTGGCGGCGCGCGATCGCGGCGGTCTCGTGAACCAGCCGGCTCTTGCCGATGCCCGCCGCTCCACTCACACACACCACACCCCCGTGGCCACCGATCGATCGATCGAGGATGGCTGTGACGGTGTTCATTTCCCATTGACGTCCCACCAACGTGGTCTCAAAGCGACCGATCCCCCCTGGCTGCGACGCCACCCCCAGCAGCCGCCGCGCCGACACCGCATCCTCGGCACCCTTGATGTTCACCATCTCCGGCTCAGCCAGCACCGCCGCGCCCTCGACCAACCGCGCCGTCGACTCGCTGAGCATCACCCCACCCGGCGGCGCCACCGACTCCATCCGCTGCGCCAGGCCCACCTGCTCACCAATCGCGGTGTAACCCGTAGCGCCCGAACCGATCTCACCGGCGATGACCTGGCCGGAATTGAGGCCTATCCGCAGCCGCAGGTCCACACCGTGGTGGCGCTCAACCTCAACCGCCAGCCCCTTGACCTCATCCTGAATACCGAGCGCAGCCAGACAGGCGCGCAGCGCGTGATCTTCCAGTGCCGTCGGTGCGCCAAAGACGGCCATGATGCCGTCCCCGGTGAACTTGTCGACCGTGCCGCCGAACCGCTGCACCACCGCCGTAGCGCGGTCTACCAGGCCGGTCATGATCTCCCGCAGCGGCTCCGCCCCGACGGCTGCCGCAATGGTCATCGAGTGCACCACGTCGGCGAACAAGACGGTCACCTGCTTGTACTCAGCCGACTGGGTGGCCTGCGAGAGTCGGGTTCCGCACTCGCCGCAGAACTTGGCCGTCGGGCTGGACTGCGCGCCGCAGGAACCGCAGATCAGCCCCGTGGCCGACAGTCCACCGCCGCCATCCCCACTGGGGTTCACGTCAGTATCATGTCACCGCTGATCAGGGATGTCCCGCCATATCGCTGTGCGATCTCCGACACGAAGTTTTGAGACCCTCATATGTCGTCTCAATCGAGACAGATGAAACGCGCTTGGTCACAGTCCCACGGCCATTATTGGCGCGTTGCAAGTCGGCCAAGTTAACGCCGCCGCCGTCATCCTGTGGTGTCGTCGCCAGATTTTCGTTGTTTGTCTTCCTTGTGTGCTTCGAGATAGAGCCAGCCCATGGGACCAATGATGGCGATTGCCGCGATGGTCACTGCCCATCGCGATCTGGAATTGAACTCCTGGACACATTCGAATTCAGATGACTGCTGAGCATAGAAGGACCCGCAATGTTCCACATGCTGACCGATCCCAAGCTGGTCGAGCGTCGGCACTCCCGTGGGCACAGCCTGATCATGTACCGGCACCAGCAGCAGGGCGGGCGGAATCACGGCCGCGGCGATGGCCCACATAAGCAGACCCAATCGCGAATTCGCGTCATTTAATTGAACGACCGCGACCCCAACGACGAGGCCTACGACGACCCCGTAGATTCCGAGCATGCCCCAGAAGAGTTCGTGGGGTAGCGCCGGCAGTCGCACCACCTTGTGGTAGAAGTCCCCAGCTCTTCCGGCGATGGCTCCGATGATCAGAAACAACAGCCAGCACACCCCAACGACCGCGGCGATGACTACGATCGCCACGGCGATGCCACGTAGACTGCCGTGCCGGTTGGGCGAACCTCCGGAACCAGAAGCCATCAGACTCACGCGCCCCTCTCGCGCCCGGCGCCGCCGGTCGCGGCGGCGACATGGCCGCAGTGACAGTATGAGCCCGTTCAGCCACGTTGTTTGACTACTGCCGAGCGACCGGCTCCGCAAACCCATAGAATTCTCGCGGGGTTAATCGAGCCGGCTGATTTCACCGTGAGTCCACTCGTCGATGACCCAATCCGCCCTGCGGCTACGACGAATCATCGATCCGGCCGGCTTCGGGTGCGTTTGCGTCGACCGGCGGGCGATACCGCGCTCGGGGCAGCCGACGAAGGTGGGGGTGCGCTGGGGCCGCAGAAGCCGGCCGTGCCACCATGGTGGTTCTCCTGCTCGGGTTCCACTCTTGACGCCGTCAAGACCCGAAAACAAAACCGCAGGTAATGAGCGGGACTGAGTCGGAACGAGACGGAGTGAGCCTGCAGGTCAGAAGGCATTTCCGCAGGTAGAGGCAGGGGTTCGAGTCCCCTTAGCTCCACCCTTAGCTCCACCAGAAAAGCCGAAGGCCCGCCATACGGTGTACGCCCCTCGAAGGCGATCATCAATGACGACATCTGGCTTCAGTCGACGGCTACGACCGCCGGCGGTGCCGCGAATCTAGTTGGTCGATGGCGATTCCATTGGGCTCGCCGCCGGCGTCCCCGATCCGCCGAATCCTGTTCTCGCCGAGGATCTCTGCGAGAGCTGAGCCCTTATCCGAGGCAAAGATGCGTCCGTCTGCCGTGACAACCATATGTTCGGGTCGTTCGAGGCCGTGCCCGATGGGCGTCAGATCCGTTACCTCGATCGACATCTCGGCCTCCTCGACTGCTCTTCAGGCGCAGTGGCGGTGGTCAGATGCTTGCCGGCATGCTGTCCCAGCCGCGAACAGCCGATGACGATGAGAAAACAGCGTTGGGGAGGTCGACGTCCCAGTCCGGGAAGCGAGTCAATACCTCGTCGAGTGCGACGCGCCCTTCGATCCGGGCCAGCGCGTTACCCAGGCAGTAATGCGCACCGACGCCGAACGTCAGGTGCTGGCGTACTGGGCGGGCGATGTTGAAGTCCTCCGCATCGGGGCCGAACCGCTGTTCGTCGCGGTTAGCCGCGCCGATCAACGTCAGGATCGCGCTGCCCTCAGGCACCGTCTGGTCGTAGTACTCCACATCGCGCGTGACATACCGCGCTGCCTGCAAGGCCGGCGGCTCGTACCTCAGGATTTCTTCGATGGCTCCCGGCAGGAGCGCTCGATCGGCCGCCAGTCGGCGGCGTTGATCGGGGTGCTCCGACAACAGCTTTCCCGACCAGCCTATGAGGCGGGTGGTCGTCTCTGCGCCAGCGACGGCAACGACATTCATAAACATCAGGAGTTCTTCGCGATGTAGTCGGCGCAGTGTGCCGGTTTCGTCTTCGAATTCGGCTTCGAGGAGCTCTGTGGTGAGGTCGTCGGCGGGGTGATCCACCCGCCAGTCGATGAATTCCCCGAACACCTGGCTGACGGTCATTGCGCCGCCGCGATGATCCAACTGCCCGCCACGTTCGATGGGGAATTGTCGGTCGCCGTCCTTTTGGACAAGTTTTTGAAAGTGCTCTGGGATGCCGAAGAGCATGCCGACCACGCGCAGCGGCATGACTGCGCCGAGATCCTTCACGAAGTCAAACCGATCCCCGCCGACCAGGGGGTCGAGGCATCGCGCGGTGAATTCGCGGACCTTGGGCTCGAGGGCGTTGATCTTGCGTGGAGTGAAAGCTCGAGCGAGCAGATTGCGATGGATGTCGTGGATCGGGGGATCTTCGAAGACGACGGTCCCGAGAGGAATCTCCATGCCGGACTTCAGAATTTCCAGCACCACGCCCCGCGCGGAGCTGAAGGTCTGGTAATCGACCAGCGCGCGATTGACGTCGTCGAATCGGCTCAGCGCGTAGAAGTCGTGGCGCTCGTTGTAGTACAGCGGTGCGTCGTCCCGCAACCGCTTGAACATCGGATAAGGGTCGGCGTTGAGGCCGGTGTCCCACGGGTCGTAGTAGACGTGGTCGGTTGCCTCAGCGGTCATGTTGATCCTCGTTCAGTTCGGCGAGCGCATGAATCTGCTCAAGGTAATGAGCCAGCGAGTGATGGACGAACCGCGCGGACAGGATCGTGGTCCCTCCTGCGGCCATGGTCTTCAGGATTTCCCGCGTCACCTCCGGCTCACCGACCGGATCGAGCGGCTTGTCGGCGGGCATCACCACCTCGAAACCAGCGGGCAGTTGAAACGATTGGAGCCACTCCGCGGCCGTTTCGATCGAGACGTAGAACGGGCACCAGCCGTCGGCAAGCCTGACCGCTCGTCGCAACGAGCGTTTGGTGCGGCCACCGACCCAGATCGGCATGTGCGGCTGCAGCGCACAGGGGTCAACGGTCAGGCCGCTGAACGAGTAGAAATCACCGTCATAGGCCGGCTCGTTACTCGCCAGCGCCGCACGCAATGCCCGCAGGGCGTCGTCGCCGCGGGCGCCGCGATC
Organism: Mycobacterium sp.; assembly: GCF_052145595.1. Classification (GTDB taxonomy): domain Bacteria; phylum Actinomycetota; class Actinomycetes; order Mycobacteriales; family Mycobacteriaceae; genus Mycobacterium. Next base: position 9,742 of record NZ_JBKQOI010000117.1, read on the forward strand.
GTCGAACGGTGCGCCGAGAAGGTCGAACTCTTCCTTCAGCGAGCCCACGCCGACGCCGAGGATGACCCGGCCACCGCTGACATGATCCAGTGTGCCATAACGTTTCACGATCGCCAGCGGATGGTGATATCCCAACACCAGGGTCATGGTGGCGAACCGGATCTGGCTTGTGCGGGCCGACGCGTAGCCGAAGGTGGCAAGCGGATCCCAGTAGCGGGCACCGCGCCGCGCGGTTTCGGTCGAGGGTAGGCCGATGTGCTCGCTGCACGTCATATGGTGGTAGCCGAGCCGATCCGCGGCCTCAGCGACGCGCCCGATGTCCTCGACTGTGGCGTCCTTTTCCCACTCCAACGCAGCCCCGGCGACGTTGGTGACGACGGGCGTGGCGATACCGAGTTTCAATGCAAGGGCTCTTCTCCGGCGAGGATCGTCCGGTGCATGAGCCGGCCGCTGTCGAACGCGTACGGCAGCACTCGGTGCATGGTGCCGGTGTTGCTCCAAATGAGCAGATCGCCCGGTTGCCAGTCATGCCGGTAGACGTACTTGGGCTGGGTGGCCCAGTCGCGAAGGCGCGCCAGTAGTGCGCGGCTCTGTTCCACGGGCATACCGATCACGTAATCCGCTGTCGCACCTGCCAGTAGGGACTTGCGCCCGGACTGGTGGGTCCACACCAGCGGGCATGATTTGGTGGGCGACTTCTGCCAGAACGTGATCTCCTCGTAGCTCATCTCTGGGCGCACGTAGTACTGCGAACGCTCCGCGCTGTGGACGACCCGAAGGTCGGCGATGGCCTCCTTGTCGGCCTGTGGCAGGTCGTCGTATGCCGCGTAGGTGTTGCAGAACTCGGTCTGCCCACCGGTTTCCGAGAGTTTGATGGCTCGCAGCAGGGCGGCAAGATTGGGATAGGGCTGCAGCGAGCCGTCGAAATGCCAGAACATCGAGCCTTTCAGGTACTCGGCTCGCTGGTTGACGTCCTTGTCGAGTGAGATCTTGTAGATGCCGTCCTCGCCCTCGCTTTGCACGATGTTGCCGAGGGTCTTGGCGATGGCGACCTGTTGTTCGTCGGTTATCTGGAGGCCGCGGAAGAAGATCACGCCGCGTCGCTCCAAGGTGGAGCGAATAGTCTCAGCCGCATCGCCACTGAGTAGCGTGTCGAGATCGGTCTTGAGTTCACTACCGATTTTCGGGGTGAGGTCGATGACGTCCAATTGGGCAGCGGTGAGTCCCATGCTGATCAACTCACTCTCGTGAGAATGGTTTTCGCTGAATGCTTCACGCGCGGTTGCTTCCACAGCTCGACCGCCAGTGAGACGGTGATCAGCGAGTAGAGCAGGTTGCGTAGATTCGCGACGTCTTCGGGCAGCGGTTCACTGTAATCGAACTTGTCGATGTAGGCGACGGCGTCCTCGGCCTGGGGAAAGACTTCGTCGTAGAACGCCCGGATATCGTCCATGGAACTGTTCACGCGCTTCAGATAGCGCTCGTGCCCGTCCTCGATGGCCCAGTCCGGGACCAGGTGTTCGAGTGACGAAAATTCAGGCGGGAGAGAAGCGTTCATCGGTCGGCTTTCGCCTTCTCGCCGGCCTCGACGTAGTCGCCAACCACCTTGTGTAGGTGGCGCAACAGGATCTCCTCGTCATTCATCGTGAAATGAGTAAGGGCGCCGCTGTTCAGCATCGCCTGCAATCCTTCAGACGGGCTGGCGTCTTCCAGGATGATGTCGTTGAGGAACGTTACCGTCAGCTCCTGCCCCAGCCGTTCCTTATGGGTCTTCGGGGGCTGGTAGTACATCTCCGTTTCGAAGATGTGCGAGTGCGGCCCCGTGGGCCAATGGGTGTGGACCGTGAAGCCGGACGCGCCGAAGATCAGCACGAAGTTCGGGAAAAACTGGTACGAGTCGAAGCCGTGCTTCTCCGACCGGATGGGGTTGATTCCGGGCGGCATGGGGCCACGATCGACCCGCTTGGTCCAGGGTCCGGCTGCACTGGCCTCCATCACACACTCGATGGGCTTGGAGTACGGAGTTCTTTGCGAGGGCTCGCCGGCGAACGAGAACATCCGGTGCGGACCCTTGAGCTGCAAGAACAACGCGTCGGTGAAGGGATTGGGCTTGTTCAGGGCCTCCTTGGCCTCCGCCGTGAGGTTGCCGAAGGACGAGGCATGCAGATACGGCCCGTGGTAGCTCTCCGCGAAGCCATCGACGAATATCTTCCAGTTGCACTGCAACTCAGCCTTGAATCGGTATACCTGGTGCGGCCCTTCGAAGGGATAGCCCTCGAGTCCCTTCCCCAGGTCGCCGAGGAAATCGCGAACCGACTCGGTGTTGTCGGGGTTGAGATTGATGAAGATGAAGCCTTCCCAGACTTCGCATTGAATCGCCGGCACCCGGCAGCTGTCGGCATCGAAGTCGAGGAGCAGATCCTCGCGGGTGGCTGAATGCAGCGAGCCGTCCAGGTTGTAGCGCCAGCCGTGGAATCGGCAATACAGCAACGGCGCCCGGCCCTGGACTTCCTCAAACGGGTCGTCGCTCCACAGGATTTTGTTCCCGCGATGCGCGCAGATGTTGTGAAAGGCACGGATGACGTTGTCCTTGCCACGCACGATGATGATCGAGGTGTTCAGAAATCTCATCTCGCGGGTGAAATAGCTGCCGGACCGCGGCACCCTCTCGACGCGACCCATGTACAGCCAGGTCTTCTTGAAGACGTGTTCGCGTTCCTTTTTGTAGAACTCCTCGGAAACGCAGTCCTCGAGAGACACCGGGCCGCGACCCAGCTCCGGGTACGCATCGGTCCAATGTCCGCTCGCCGGCTTCGTGACCAGGGCTTCGGTACTCATAAGAGTGCTCCTCAATCGACCCGGACTCCACTCGGGCCGAACGTAACATCTGTCAAGACCTGCAAAAAGGGGCCAAACTGCAACACCCTGTTTCATTTCTGGAACACTGCAGGAGATGGAGCAAAACCTCCCGTTCGATGTCGATGCGCTGCTGATATTCGGCAAGGTCGTGGAGTGCCGCAGCCTGTCGAAGGCGGCCTCATTGCTCGGCATGCCCAAATCCACGGTCAGTCGCAAGCTCAGCAAGCTGGAATCCGACCTCGGGATCAAGCTGCTACGCAAGAACACCCATCAGCTCACGGTCACGGACCTCGGCGAGAAGATCTACGAACACGGGGTGAAGATCCTGACCGAGGCGAATGGCGTCCGTGCGTTGGTGGAGAGCAGTAAACAGGAGCCGCAAGGTGAGCTGCGGGTTGCCATGCCGGTCTTCGTCGGCATCGATTATGCGTCCAGAGTTGGCGCTGTGTTTCTCAAGCGTTATCCCCAGTCGCGGCTGGATATCCGACTGGTCGACGACACGGTCCACCCGGTCAGGGATGGCTTCGACGTGGCGTTCGGAACCGGGCCGCTGCAGGATTCGACACTCATCGCGCGGAAGGTCTTCAGCCTCGAGTTGTTTCTCTGCGCATCGCCGGAATTCGTGCGGCAAGTGGCGGACCCCATCACCGTTCCCGCGCAATTGAACAAGTTGCCGTTCATCGATTGCGGTGTCAGCGGCGGCCCACGCAAGCTCATCGTGACCAAACAGGCACGGCGATACGAGCTGTCGCCTCCGGTGCGGGCCCGCGCCAACAGCTTTCAGGTGTGCAAGCAATACATCCTGCAAGGACTTGGCATCGGCGCGATGCCGAACCAAATCATCTGCACCAGCGAGTTACGCGATGGCAGCATCGTGCCCGTGCTACCGGAATGGAGCGCCGACGGGCTGGATGTGCACATGATTTATCCCTTCCACCTCTCCTTCTCCACACTCATCAGCGCGTTCTACGACACGGCGTGCGAAATCATCATCGAGAACTCGGCGCGAAGCTGACGCCGCCTCATTCGCGTCCGGGCAGTTTGATCACCGACACGTACATTTCGAGGATCGGCCGGTAGAGCTCGACGTCGTCGAGTTGGCTCCCGAGCACGACGGAATCGCTGGTAGCGACGAGCACCTGCGCGAACGTCAAAGGGTCGATCAGCAGGGCTGCGTCCATTCGGTCGAGGCCCTTGACGATGAACGTCGCCAGTGCCTCGACGACCGCCAGTTTGCACACTGGCCCAGCCGTCGGGAGCTGGTTCTATCCGGCCTTCTGCCGACGGGCGGCCCCGACGACGCGGCCGCGACGGCGATGGCCCGCGCGCTAGCTGACCAGGACCGCGTGATCATCGAGCTGAGGCCGCAGTCCTGGAACAGTTTTGACGGCCGGCGGCCGCGCAGTCATAAGCCGGCCGCCTAGGTTCACGAGTCGCGCCGATGCATCACGCAGACGTGTGCGGGTTGTGGGGGTTGCGACGGTTGACGAGGGGCCTCTTATAGGACGGATCGGTTCGGTCCCGTGCTGAATCGCCGTTGGCTCCGATATCGGGTACGTCGGCGAACGGTATCGGCATGGTCGGCAGCACTCCGGACCATTCGATCACGTTGGTGCGCAACGCTATCCGCCATTGGCCGTGGCGACGCTCGAGGCGGTCGAAATAGCGGCCACCGGCGATCCAGTTGGATTCGTCGAGGTTGCGGGCAGCGAATAGGTAATAAGTTTCGGAATGCGCGATTTCGCCGTCGACGTCGCAGGTGTTGTTGAGCAATTTGTGTTGCGTAGCGATCTGCGCCTGCGCGTGCATGTTGTGTGCCCACTCGTAGAGATCGGCTGGCCCGCCAACGAAGTCGCCGGCGGCAACCTCGGCGTCGGGGTGGAATGCCGAGAGGAAGAGGTCACGGTCGAAGCGGTCCATGCCGCGGCAGAACCGGGTCAGACAGTCGGTGATGTCCTGACGAGTTAGCAGGCGTCCGAACCGGGCAAGTTGGTCAGCATCCATGGCCTGCTCCCGTGATTGGTTGCCAGATAGGGGATCCCCGTTCGGCGCGCAGCGACGGGATGATTTTGCCGTCGATGTCGGAGATTCCGTAGCGTTGTGCGAGTTCGGCGGTGATGAAGGTGCCCCCGGAGAGGTTCATCAGATCGGGGTCGGTGGCCAGTGCCGCGATGACCCGGCCGGGGAACTCCGGAGAGCAGCCCACAGAGGGACGGGTGACGATCGATTTCGTCATCTCGGGGCGAGCACTCAGATTGCGTTGTGCCCGTTCGGTCATCGTCAGTCCTTGCCACAGTGATACCGACGCGACGTTGTGGGGTTGTAGTTCGATGGCCATGTCGCGGGCCATCCGGTCGACGGCTGTCTTGCACAGTCCGAAGACGACTCCGTAGGTGTAGGTGACGCCGACGTAGCCCGACGTCGCGACGATCAGCCCGGATCCCTGGGGCACCATGATCTGCGCGGCGAGGCGGGCGGCGGCGAAGTTGGAACGCACGCCGACGTCGACCATCTCCCAGTTGGAGAGGGGTTTCTCCCAGAACGGTTTCGGGTCAGTGAGGTCATCGGGCAGCGTGAAAGCGTTGTTGACCAGAATGTCGAGCCGGCCCTGCTCGACTCGGATGCGGTCGAACAGGGCGTTTACTTGACCGTCGTCGGCGTGATCCAGCTGCACGGCGATCCCGGTACCGCCCCGTCGGGTGACCTCTGCGGCTGTCTCGCCGATCGTGCCTGGCAGTTCGTGCTCACCGACTGCCGCGGTGCGACCGGTGACGTACACGGTGGCACCGCTGTCACCGAGGGCCGCCGCGATGCCTTTGCCGACACCGCGGCTTGCTCCGGTGACGACGGCGACTTTGCCTGTCAGTAAGGTCATTCGGTGGTGTCCTCCCTCGCGGGGTTCCACCGGTCGTCGAAGAATCGCTCGCTGTAATCACCCGCAGCGCGTCCCGCGTAGCGGTTGGCGTCGAACGGCATACCCATGAGTCCTGTTGTCCAGTTGACGGATTCGCCCAGGTCCTGGACCCAGTCGTAGACCATGGTGCGCCGCGAGATCCGCCACTCGTTGTCAATCTTGTCCATCCAGTCCAGGTAGCGGCCGCCGATGACGGTGTCGCGATGCTCGCTTTCGGCGGAAACCCGGTGGTATGCCAGCACGTGGGTTTCCACCAACGCGGTGTCGGTGTAGAGGTCGATGACGCTCTGCCCCAGCAGATGTTGTGTGACCGGGATGTCGGGGGAGCCGGGGACGACCCAGGCCAGGTAGTCGACTAATGTCCCGGTGAAGATGCCGTGATCGACGACCGCTTGCGGCCAGTACGAGTCCGCGATGAGTTCGGTGTTTCGGCGGTCCTCGCCTCTGGCCAGTCGCGCGAGGCAGCTCCGGATCTTTTCGCGATCCAGCAGTTCTGCGAGTTCGTGACTCGGAGTGTTCATGGCATAGAACAATTCCACGGCCCTGTTGTCCGGCTACGGTAACCCGTTCATCCCGTTCAGGCCGAACAGCAGCCCGCCGGTGCCGCCCTGGCCCCCGGTGCCCGTCGTCGTGCCGGACCCGCCGTCACCGCCGTTACCGCCGTCGCCCATCAGGACGGCGTTGCCACCATCACCGCCGCTCCCGCCGCGATTCAAGGAGTTGCCGCCGGTACCGCCGGTACCGCCGTCGCCGTCGAGGAGGCCGCCGTTGCCGCCGCCCCCGCCAGTGCCCCCGGCGCCGAGGCCGAACCCGCCGATGCCGCCGGCGCCACCGGAGCCGGCCAGCATGCCGCCGGACCCGCCGACCCCGCCGGACCCGCCGACCCCGCCCATAAGGGGACTGCCGCCGCCGGTGCCGCCCATCCCGCCGGCGCCGCCGAAACCGAAGAGGAGGCCGCCGTTGCCGCCGTTGCCGCCGTTGCCGCCGTCCCCGACCGAAGCGACGACGTCGGTGCCGGTGCCGCCGGTGCCCCCGGTGCCGCCGGAGCCGACGAGGAGGCCGCCGTTGCCGCCAATGCCGCCGGCCCCGCCGGTGCCGGCAAGGGCGAACCCGCCCGTGCCGCCAATCCCGCCGGTGCCGAACACCCCGCCGGCGCCACCCGCGCCACCCATCCCGCCCAGGCCGTTCATGAGCTGTGTGATCCCGCCGGTGCCGCCCGTGCCGCCGGTGCCGAACAGCCCGGCAGCCCCGCCGGCGCCGCCCACCCCGCCATTGCCCGCCCCTTCGTTCCCGCCGGTGCCCCCCGCACCGCCGTGACCGAACAGCAGCCCGCCGGCCCCGCCGTTCCCTCCGGCGGTGCCGGACACCGCGCCGCCTGAGCCGGCTCCGCCGGGGCCGCCATTGCCGACCAGCCCGGCAGCCCCGCCGTTACCGCCGTTCTGCCCGAACGCGCCGGACCCGCCCGACCCGCCGTCGCCAAGCAGCCACCCACCGGGCGCGCCGTTTAGCCCCGTACCCGGAGCCGCGTTGGCGCCGTTGCCGACCAGCGGGCGCCCAGTCAGCGCCAGGAAGGGCGCATTGATCAGGTTGAGCAGATCTTGCTCGATGGTCTGCGTCGGATTGGCCGCAAACGCCGCAACATTGGCGGCCTCCGCGCTGGCGTAGGATCCCGCACCCGCGGTCAACGCGTGGACAAACTGCTCCTGAAAGGCCGCCGCCCGCGCACTAAGGGCCTGAAAGCGCTGACCGTGGGCCGAGAACAGCGCCGCAATGGCCGCCGACACCTCATCCTCAGCCGCGGCCAGGATCCCCGTCATCGGGGCCGCCGCGGCCGACTGGGCCGCGTCGAGTGTAGAACCGATATTCGCCAGATCTATTGCCGCCGCCGTCACCAGTTCGGGGGTCGCGATCACGAACGACATGGGATACCTCCCACCACGCGATGACCGATGCGGCAGGGTGACCCAGAATCGCCTGGCCAGCATTGGTCACGCGCAGATTAGAAAATCGTAGCGCGTTCAGGGGCAACCGATTACAAATCCGCAGGGGTGGCGCTTCGGGGCGGAAGTCGTCGTGCCGCTGACCGCGCGTGGCTGGGCTCGGCAGCTTCTTCAGCGGTGTCGGCGACGCCCGCTTCTGTTCGGCGTGAACGGCGCGATAGGCGAACCGGTTCACAGCCCGAACTCAGCGTGCGGCTAGCTCCGCCTCATGGAAGGCGTGTTAAGTCAGACCGTTGCTGCCGCACCGACTCCCGACTCGAAAACCTACTGGGAAACGAGACTCGAGCCTGCCGGGACAGCGATACGATTTGCTACTCGGTGATTCTGGGCAGTCGCCGCGCGTCCGGAGGTTGATATGTCGTTTGTAATCGCGGCACCGGAATATGTCACGGCAGCGGCTTCGGATTTGGCGAATGTCGCTTCGAGCATCAGTGCGGCCAATGCGGCGGCGGCGACCCCCACGTCGGCGGTGCTGGCTGCGGGCGCCGATGAGGTGTCGGCGGCCGTCGCGACGATGTTCGGCGCGCACGGGCAGGCCTATCAAGCGATCAGTGGTCAAGCGGCGGCATTTCACCAGCAGTTTGTCCAGCTTCTGAATGCCGGTGCGAGCTCGTACGCCGGTGCCGAGGCCGCCAATGCCAATCCCCTGCAGGACCTGCTCAACCTATTGAATACGCCCACCGAGGCGCTGCTGGGGCGCCCGCTCATCGGCAATGGCGCCGACGGTACTCCGGGAACGGGCGCCAACGGCCAAAACGGCGGGCTGTTGTGGGGCAACGGCGGAGCGGGTGGCTCCGGCGCGCCCGGCCAGAACGGCGGGAGCGGCGGGAGCGGCGGGTTTTTGTTCGGCAACGGCGGCCCCGGCGGGACCGGCGGGACGGCCATCGGCAGCGGCCAGGCCGGCTTTGGCGGCGACGGCGGCAACGCCGTCGGACTCCTCGGCAACGGCGGCATGGGCGGGACCGGCGGGGCCAGTCCGCTTGGCGTCGCCGGCGACGGCGGCTTCGGCGGGAATGGCGGGTTCTTGCTCGGCAACGGCGGCATCGGCGGGGCCGGGGGCAGCGGCTTCGTTGCCGGCTGGGGCGGCGCCGGCGGCGACGGCAGCGGCTATCTTTTCGGCTTGGGCGGCGTTGGCGGCACCGGCGGCGCCACCACCAGCAGCGGTGGGCTCGCGGGCATCGGTGGGGACGGCGGCAGCGGCGACATCCTCGACGGCTACTTCAGCACCGGGGCCGCCGGCGGTGCCGGCGGGGCGGCCGTCGGCTCCGGCAACATCGGTGGCCAGGGCGGCCAGGGCGGCGGCGGCGACGGCCTCCTCTTCGGCCTCGGCGGCCCGGGCGGGGCCGGTGGGGCCGCCCTGACCAGCGGCGGGACGGGCGGGGTTGGCGGATACGGCGGTGACGGTGGCGTTCTCTTCGGCGTCGGCGGAGCCGGCGGCGATGGCGGGGCCGCCCTGTCCGGCGGCCGCGGCGGTACAGGCGGTCTGGGCGGGCTCGGCGGCCTCCTCTTCGGCGTCGGCGGCCACGGCGGTAACGGCTACGGCGCGGCCGGTTTGGATTTTGGGGGTAACGGCAGCCAGGGCGGCTACGGCGGCCTGCTCTTCGGCGTCGGCGGCGACGGCGGCAACGGTGGCATTGGTATCACCCCGGGCGTTGGCGGCCCCGGCGGCTTCGGCGCGTATTTCATTGGCGGCCCCAACGGAAACAACGGGTTGACACCGGCCTGAACTTGGCTGGCAATGAACGACTCTCGTTCGCTGTGGCTGCTGGTCAGCTGGCGGAGCATCGGGCGCGCAGAGTGGGGACGCCTGGGCCGGTGAGATCGTCACAGTAGGCGCGGCGCCCCGCCATCGCTATCGTCAGCGCCAGGGTCGTCCCGCTGACGAGCGGGCCGGTGCCGCTCGCGAAGGAACCGTCGATCGCCTCCAAGCGCAGACCATTGATGGAGCTTCGGCCGGCGACCGTGAAGTCCCGCCGGGCATAAAAACCTGCTACCGGGGTGACGACGTCGACGGGGGGTGTGCGGAGGAGTCCAAGGGGTCGCCGAATATCTTGAGCGTGCACAATGACCTCACCCAGCCATGCGGCGGTCGGTCCCAGTGGCGCGGTGGTGCTGGTGATGACGCGCCGGAACCGCTCGAGCGTCTCGGCGGGTGTTTTGCCTCGGTGCTCGGCCAAACGCCGGTCGTTGTGCAGATCGAAGTCGAATCGTGCGCCCAGCGCACTGGCGAACCAGCGCAGGGGACCGATGCTCGCGGCGGCCGTGAGGTGAGCGACCACCTCCTCGACAATCCACCGCCCGCACAGTGACGGCTGCGCCCATTGCGCATCGTCGAGCCCGGCGAGATCGTCTGCGAGCGC
>NZ_JBKQOI010000118.1:0-3843 GCF_052145595.1 Mycobacterium sp.
CACGCGTCGACACGACACGCTCGACGCCACCAAGGACTCATCCGGTCAACGAAGCGGCGGCCACGACGACGGTTGCGGCCGCCGCTTCACCCTGCCCCTTGACAAAGTCCCCTCCATATCAGTCGCTACCAACCGGCGGGCAGGAAGAAGGGGCAGACGCTCCCGCTTCCGGGCGCCGCCACAGCCGCGGCATCACGCTGATTCGCGTCTGCGCAGTCTGGGCATTACCGAGCACCGGCGCGGCCGATTGGGCCGGCTCGCCGAGCGTCGGGCGCTCGTTCTTTTCGTCCAGGGCATCGCACAGCGGGAGCAGCAGGGCGTCGGCCGCCAGCGCATATGCGATCGGCGAGGGGTGGAAGCCGTCCGCGGAGAACATCAACTCGCCCCTGGTGCGGAACTCGGGTGCCAGCAGCTGAGCCAACGGCACCGTCACCCCGCCTCCCGACTTCACGGCCGCCGCTTGGGCGCGAGCGAGCTGCGCGGTTCGCGAGCGTGCCAACGAGCGCAGGGGCTGCGGGATGGCGGTGATAACGCCCAGATCCGGGCAGGTGCCAACGACCACCACCGCGCCGCGAGCGTGCAACTTCCGCACCGCCAAGCCCAGGCGTCGCGCCGACTGGCTGATGCCGTTGAGTGCCGTGATGTCGTTGGCGCCGAGCATCATCACGGCCACGTCGGGCGGCGGCCCGGCCACGAACATCGCATCGACTTGACCACACACGCCCTTCGAGGTGGCGCCGACAATGGCCTTGGTACTCAATCGGATTCGCTTGCCGCTCCGCCCGGCCAGGCCGCGTGCGATCAGTACGCCGGGCACCTCCTCCGCGCTGGAGCAGCCGTACCCGGTCGCTGTCGAGTCGCCGAAGATCATCAGGTGCAGGTCGACGGGCATACCGCGCTGCCACCGCTGCACGGGTCCGCCGCCGTGGGTGTACACGCCGTCGGCGCGCGGCGGAACGTCCCAGGCCTTCGGAATGACGGTGCGCGTGTGTGCCGCCTGGCCAACCAGCAGGTTGCGCGCGCCCAGATAGGCCGTACCCGTCGACGCGAGTGCACCCGCCGTGGCCAGGGCGATCGTCGAACGACGCGGCACCCGTATGGTCACGGGATCAGTTTAGTTCGGCTTCGGTGTTTGCGCGGACGGCTTCCGAACAATGTGATCACGTTGTGAATCAAATGTGGTATCAAATCAGGCTCTTCAAATGTTGCACCAAGAAACGCCTGTCAAGCTAAGTTCAACGAGTTGGCTGAGCGCCCGGGCGATCGTGCTGAACCAGACGCTCGGCTTCCTCGTCACATGCTGTATCGCTCTACAAAGGCGTAGGAGGTGTTGAGCATGACCGCACCTAGCAAGGTATCCGGTTCTCCCCGGAATGCCGTTCGCCCACACGAGGTCCTCAAGGCAAGTAGAGTTGAGGCACGCAAATTTGCGATCAGTGACGGCGCACCGGTCGAGGTCCTCGAATCCGGGCCCAGCGTTTCTGGGCGGGTAGCCAGCCTGGCGTCACGCCTAACGATCCGGCCGGTCTTGGCCGTCGGCAGCCACGCGCCGCACTTGCCGTGGCCCTGGGGTCTCATTGACGTCGCGGCCCGGGTCCTGCTTCCCGTGACGGCCACCGTCCGGGAGACCATCAACTTGCGCAATGCTTCAGCGCAGTTGGTGCGCGCACCCCGAGTGCTTCCCGCGGACGGCACCCGGCGGGTGGTTGTCTACTTGCACGGCGGCGCGTTCCTGACGTGTGGGGCAAACTCCCACGGCAGACTCGTCGAAAACCTGTCGAAGTTTGCTGACTCACCAGTGTTGGTGGTCAATTACCGGCTGTTGCCTAAGCACTCGGTCGGAATGGCCCTCGACGACTGCCATGACGCCTACCAATGGCTGCGCCTGCGCGGATACGAGCCGGACCAGATCGTGTTGGCCGGCGACTCCGCGGGTGGCTATCTCGCACTCGCCCTGGCGCAACGCCTGCAGAGGGAAGGGCAGGGGGAGGGGGATGTGGCGGCGGCGCTGGTAGCGATCTCGCCGCTGCTGCAGCTAGCAAAGGAATGCAAGCAGGCCCATCCCAACATCATGACCGACGCGGTGTTCCCCGCGAACGCGTTTGATGCGCTCGTCGCGCTGGTTGCTAGCGCAGCCGAAAAGAACAAAGTCGACGGCAAGCCGGAAGAGATTTACGAGCCCTTGGAGCACATCAAGCCTGGCCTGCCGCGGACACTGATCCACGTCTCCGGATCCGAGGTGTTGCTGCACGACGCGCGGTTGGCGGCGAGCAGGCTGGCGGCGGTCGGTGTGCCGGCCGAGGTGCGGGTCTGGCCTGGTCAGGTTCACGACTTCCAGCTGGCCGCGCCGCTGCTGCCCGAGGCGATCCGCTCGCTGCGGCAGATCGGGGACTACATCCGCGAAGCCACCGGCTAGCGCCCGGCTCGTTCTCGGGCTCGTCGCGGCCCGGCGAGCGGGTGTGCACCGCCCGAAACCGCCTGAGACGATGGACGCATGCGGATCGCGCAGCACATCAGTGACCTCATCGGCGGCACGCCGCTGGTCCGGCTGAACTCCGTCGTCCCCGACGGCGCCGGCACCGTGGCCGCCAAGATCGAATATCTCAACCCCGGCGGCAGCGCAAAGGACCGGATCGCGGCGAAGATGATCGACGCCGCCGAGGCCGGCGGCCAGCTCAAGCCCGGTGGCACCATCGTCGAACCCACATCGGGCAACACCGGCGTCGGCCTGGCCCTGGTGGCACAGCACCGCGGTTACAAATGTGTGTTCGTCTGCCCCGACAAGGTCAGCGAGGACAAGCGCAACGTGCTGCTCGCCTACGGCGCGGAGGTCGTCGTGTGCCCGACGGCGGTCCCGCCCGACCATCCGGACAGTTACTACAGCGTCTCCGACAGGCTGGTCGAAGAGATCGAGGGCGCCTGGAAGCCAGACCAGTACGCCAACCCGGAAGGACCGGCCAGCCACTACGCGACCACCGGTCCGGAGATCTGGGGCGATACCGACGGCAAAGTCACCCATTTCGTCGCCGGCATCGGCACCGGCGGGACGATCACCGGCGCGGGCCGCTACCTCAAGGAGGTATCCGGCGGCCGGGTTCGCGTCGTCGGCGCAGACCCCGAGGGTTCGGTGTACTCGGGCGGCAGCGGCCGGCCCTACCTGGTCGAGGGCGTCGGCGAGGATTTCTGGCCGAAGGCGTATGACCGCACGGTGCCCGACCAGATCATCGCGGTTTCCGACTCCGACTCGTTCAACATGACCAGGCGGCTGGCCCGTGAAGAAGCGATGCTGGTCGGCGGGTCGTGCGGGATGGCGGTGGTGGCCGCGGTGAAGGTCGCCGAGGAGGCCGGGCCCGACGCGCTAGTCGTGGTGTTACTGCCCGACGGCGGGCGCGGCTACATGTCGAAGATCTTCAACGACGCCTGGATGTCGTCGTATGGGTTCTTGCGCAGCCGCCTCGACGGGTCGACCGAGGAGTCCAGGGTCGGTGACGTGCTGCGCGGGAAATCCGGCGCGCTGCCGGACCTGGTGCACACCCATCCGTCGGAGACGGTGCGCGACGCCATCGGCATTCTGCGGGAGTACGGGGTGTCCCAGATGCCTGTGGTCGGCGCCGAGCCGCCGGTGATGGCCGGCGAGGTCGCCGGCAGCGTTTCCGAACGCGAACTGCTCTCGGCCGTCTTCGAGGGCCGGGCCAAATTGGCCGACGCCGTCTCGCAGCACATGAGCCCGCCGCTGCCGATGATCGGCGCCGGTGAGTTGGTCAGCGCGGCCGGCAAGGCGTTGCGTGACTGGGATGCGTTGATGGTGGTGGAGGAAGGCAAACCGGTCGGGGTCATTACCCG
>NZ_JBKQOI010000119.1:0-5644 GCF_052145595.1 Mycobacterium sp.
CAGAAGGTTGGGGGTTCGAATCCCTTCGGGCGCGCTTCGGGCGCGCTTCGGGCGCGCTCACTACCGGCAACAATGCTGGCGTCGACGCCGGTGACGCGAAATCCGCTACTTCCTGATACTTTCAACCGCCGCTGCAGTTACCCGCGGGGAGGGTTTTTATTGCTGGCGTAGCCAGGACACAACGGAGCTTTGTGACCCCACAACATCACGACCTCTAACGAATGCCGGTTGGGCGGCGAACCATCAAAAGCATGATATGGACGTTGCTCTCAATCTTGGTCATGGCTCCCCTCGGTGCTCTTGCCTTTGACAGGCCCCTCTTCGGCAACTGGATCTGGCACATCGACCCTGAGGGGCCGAGGGAATACGAGTGAGCATTCCCGCGATTCGCTGCGCGAGATCACCGATGCCGAGCTGGTGCGCGGGCGGCGCTGGGCGGTCAGCGAGCGAAATAATACGACCGTTGGATAGCTGCATGCAGGTCAGGCCATGACGCCTTCAACCCGGGATGCCACGCATGACCGAGAGGAAACTGAAAATGGCACTACTGCCAAACGATTCCATCTGGCCCGATGACACCCGTCGCGCCGCCGTCACACTCGCATTTGCTTCGGCCACCAACAGCGACATGCAGTTCCACGACGTGATCGACTCGATCAAGGACGCGCTGAACAGCGGACGGCCCATGCAGTTCGTGATGGAGTTGATCCGGCTGCTCACCGGCGGATTGGGGGAGCAGTTCAAGAACCCTGACACCGCCGCGGCTTACCGGCAGATGGCGGCGGAAGCCCAGGCGTACGAGGACGATATGCGTGCGCGCGGAGGATGGAGGGAATGATCACCCACAACAACGTCCCTGCACTTACCAGTTCCCTCCAAGCACGCCGACCCAGCGGTGCGCCCCCTTCGGCGTGGGAAAGTGCCGGACGAATAACGCTGATGTAATTTAAATTCATGTCGGCCAAGGTTGGACGATTCCCCCGCTCCGATCGATGGAGGACGCCAATGCCGGAGTACAGACGTGAAACCGAAAGATGCCGGAAGTGCCGTGGGCTGGCCGACGCCTTGGTCGAGTACCAGTACTCCTCGCACGGTTATTGCTGGAGGGTCATTCACCGGATCCGCTGTCGGCACGGCTGCATGGGTCTCGTCGTGGACGGACCCGGCGCGCGTAGCTAGCTACCTCCACTCCTGCAACGAAAGCGGTTGCGGAGGTCGTGAGCGATCTTCTGGAATCTAGTTGTAGCCGAACCGTTCAGACGGAGTTTCTTGTGGCTGCGGGAATTCGGCGTTAACCTGCGGGCCATGATCACGTTCAGCAATGCGGAAATAGCGGCGGAGCCGCAAGCGATCCACGGTGGCGGCGGCGGCGGTCGCGGTGGCGGCGGCGGTGGTCGCGGCGGGGGCGGCGGTGGTCGCGGCGGGGGCGGCGGCGGCCGGTAAGCCGTCTTACCTCGTGCCTCGGGCGGGCGGCTCAGCGCCCGCGGTGCTTATCGCGCGTGGGGTACGTGCGCGGTAAAGCGGGCCCATCCGTCAGCCGGTTCGGCCTAGCACCTGCGCGCTCTCGTTGCTGTGCCGCACGGACGGAGCGATCCCAGATCGTCGTCGCCGCGGTTACCGGCGCGCCACAACGACTCTCACCGTGGGTTGATGCGAAGCCGCTCACACTGGTGTCCAGTCGTCCCAGGACTCGGCGAAGTCGAGGGTCACGTCTGGGATCGGGGCGGTGCTGATGATCTCGCGGAAGTGGTCTTGCCAGCCCCACCAAAGGCAGATGTTGAAGACGTACTGGTACCAGCTGAGCTGGTAGCTGTCGGGTATGGTTTCGCCCTTGTTCTCCGGCGCAAACACGGCGATTGCCAATAGACCGATCACCGTGGAGGCGGGAAGCTGGATCTTCCCATTCCGCCATAAGTGCACACCCGCGGGGCGAGGTCCGAGGGGTGTTAGTTCGAATCCTTCGGGCAGCTCGTCGTTGTGGCCGTGGCTCCATCGGTGAATGCCGTATAGGACATCGGCGATGTCGGGACGGCTATCGGGCAGATCAGACTTCACCGCCACGGGGAAGCGGCTCTGATCAAAGTCGATGCCGGGTGCCGCCATCACGCGGAAGATGTCCAGCGATTCTCGGATGGTGCGCTTGAACCGACTGGTGACCCCCAGCTGCGGATACCGCTTCTTCGCGGTTCCATCGACGGCGTTGCAAGCGTGAACCATGGCCGCGTCCCACTCCCGGTGTTCCCAGTGGTCGAGTGCGCGCCTGACCGAATCCCCAACGTCCACGGATGGAAGGTTATCCGCCTGTGCGCGAATCCGGCTCGGTATCGCGCAGGCGGCCCGCGATGTGTCGCACTGAGAGTTGTGGGCGTGGTTCGAACGGCCGACGCGGTGGGATGGTCACGGTTTGAGTGACCGTGCTGGTTTCGGTGCTCGGCGAAACGGTGACAGTAGTCGGTGGGTAATTCTTACCGCGCCAGTGGCGCCAGCATGAACCGCGATTCGAGGCCGCTCAGGCCTCATTATCGATAAGCCTGACGGCCCGCTCGAACAGGTGCACCGTGGCCGCGTGGAGTTGGTCGCCGACCTCTTTCTCGGCCTTGCCCGCACAGGCCCGGGCCAGCGTGCCCTCGATCACGATGCCGAGTTTGAAGCACGCCAGCACCGTGTACCAGGTGATATGTGACAGGTCGCGGTTGGTGTTGGCGGTATAACGCTGGAATAGGTCGTCGGTGCTGGCCAGCCCGTCCTGGCCGCCTAGGGCGTGGCTGAACACGCTTGCCCCGTCTTGTTGGCGCCAGGTGGCCAGCAGCCAGCCCAGATCCAGCAGTGGGTCACCGATCGTGCACATTTCCCAGTCGACAATCGCGACCACCTCGGGCCCGGTGCGGGAAAACATCACGTTGGCGGCGTGGTAGTCGCCGTGCATGATCCCGGGTGTCCAAGTCGTCGGCCGGCGGAGCTCCAACCAGGCCGCAACCTGCTCCACCCCGGGAATCTGTGGCCCCGGATAATTCTCGTACTCCCGATAGGACTCCAGCTCGGAAAGCCAGCGCGGCACTTGACGTTCCAGGAAGCCGGCCGGTTTGCCGAAATCGGCAAGGCCGACTGCGACATGATCGACGGCACCCAGCTTCGCCAGCGCATCGGCC
Organism: Mycobacterium sp.; assembly: GCF_052145595.1. GTDB lineage: Bacteria > Actinomycetota > Actinomycetes > Mycobacteriales > Mycobacteriaceae > Mycobacterium. The sequence continues at coordinate 3,150 of NZ_JBKQOI010000119.1, forward strand.
ATCGACAGCCCCATCTGGAACCGCACACCGGCATCGCCCGCGTGTAACGGCGGCAGCCCCTCGCCCGCGTTGAATCCGTCGACCGGCTCCATCAGGTAGAAGACGGCGTCGCCGAGTACGCCGGGGTCGTCGCAGGTGGCGATCAGGTGCGGGTGCGGCACGTCGCAGCCGGCCAGCGCGGCAAGGACTTTGGTTTCCCGCAGGATCACGGTGTTGCTGAGCGGACGCAGATGCCGCGGTCCGCGTCGCAGCACGTATGGCCGTCCGGAGCGGGTGAATCGCAGCATGACGTTCTGCGTTCCGCCGGTGATGTCAGACACGTCGTCCAGCGGGCCCTCGCCCAGTCCTTGCTGCGACATCCATTCCGCTACGGCTTTCAGATCCACCTTCTGATCCAGCTGGTCCACGTGGCAAAACCTACTCCGCGGGCGTGCCGGGCCGCCCGGATGTCAGCCCTTGCGGTTCGGGGTGTACCGGACGGTCTGGGCCCAGATCATGCCGTCACGGAAAACGAAGGTGTCGACACCGTCGTCGACCCGGTTGACCGCCGAATCGGCGGACCACTCGAGGAACAGCACATCGCCTTCGAAGATCTGGTTTTTCAGGTCCCATGTCGCGTTGGGCAGATCGTTGAGCAGCTTGGCGAAGACCTTGCGTATGCCGTCCTTGCCGCGCGCGACGCCGACCGGAGTGATCAGCACGGAATCCTCGGCGTAGTCGACGACGATCTCATCCAGGTCGGCGGCGGCCAGCGCCTCCCCGTGGTGGGCGAATACTTCCCGCGGCGTACGCGTCATCCCGGCACTCCTCTGCAACCCTGTGGCCGTCTGGGAAAAAGCGTAGGTCAACGGCGGCGGGCGGCCGGGGCCGTCTGAGCCTGGAACAATAGTGTGCGGAACTAACTGACTTTCGGGTTTGGAAGGGAAATGGCGATGCCGCGTACCGACAACGATTCCTGGGACATCACCCAAAGCGTGGGGGCCACCGCACTGGGTGTCGCCGCGGCGCGTGCGGCCGAGACCGAGAGCGAAAACCCGCTCATCAATGACCCGTTCGCGCGCGTGTTCGTCAACGCTGCGGGCGAGGGGATGTGGAGCATCTACGCGGATCCCAAACTGCTGACCAAGGCGCTCGAGCTAGAACCGGAGGTGCGGACGCGGATACAGCTGATGACCGACTTCATGGCAACGCGGACAGCGTTCTTCGATGAGTTCTTTCTCGGCGCCGCTGATTCGGGTGTTCGGCAGGTGGTAATCCTGGCTGCCGGCCTGGACGCACGCGCCTGGCGGCTACCGTGGCCCGACGGCACGACCGTGTACGAGCTGGACCAGCCCAAGGTGCTGGACTTCAAGTCCAACACGCTGCGCGAGCACGGCGCGCGTCCGACGGCACGACTGGTGAACGTGCCAATAGACCTGCGTCGGGATTGGCCCAAGGCGCTGCAGGAGGCCGGATTTGACGCGTCCCGGCCTTGCGCGTGGTCGGCTGAGGGACTTGTCCGTTACCTGCCGGCGCAGGCCCAGGACCTGTTGTTCGAGCGCGTACATTCCCTCAGCGCGCAGGGGAGTTGGCTGGCTTCCAACGTGCCCGGCGCGGGCTTCACCGACCCCGAGCTGGTACGGCGTCAGCGCGAGGATATGCAGCGCATGCGGGCCGCGGCCGCCAGGCTGGTCGACACCGAGATAACGGATTTTGACGACCTCTGGTACCCGGAGGAGCGCACACCCGTCGACGGCTGGCTGCGTGAGCACGGCTGGGATGTGTCGACGGTAACCTTTTCGGAGCTGATGGCCCGCTATGGCCGCAGCGTTCCGCAGGGTGCCGAGGACGCAATGCCAACCCTCTACGTGTCCGCGCAGCGACGAACTGACTGACGGGACCCGCCGTACAGGCCGGCTCTGGGATCGTCATTGCCCATGCGGGCCGGTAAGCGAACTTCACTATAAGCGATACTGAGAATTCGGGCAAACCGCTGTGGCGCAACGAATCCCGCCTTCCACAAGCGGTTTTGCCAGGGCCTGCCCGCCACCCCGCAAATCTGTACACCATTGCGACACCAGCGTCGTTGTGAAACCGTTATGTCAGAGCGTGTTTCAGATGTTTCACGGGGAGAACGAAAGGGAACCAGTGGGGCATGAAACGTATTCTTCGCTCCGCCGCAACAACATTGGTACTTGGGGCCGGTCTCGGGCTCGCTGGTTAAGGGGCGGCCGCCGTTGCCGAAGCCCAACCAGTGCCCGCACCTTTCCCGGATTACCACTGGTGTCCCGGACAATGGTGGGATCCAGGTTGGGGGAACAACTGGGACCACGGCCGCTGCCACGACGACCACTGGTACGACGGCGACCCCCGCGACCAAGGTCACTGGCACGGCTTCTAGGTCGTACTCGGGCTTTGCCCCACGGTCGTGGGATTGATCCCGATCGACCCTTGTCCGTCACCGTTGACGTGGGCGGCGCCCAGGCGCCCGCCACGGCCACATCTATTGCGTGATG